>JBBJLY010000414.1:0-5264 GCA_037720695.1 Kofleriaceae bacterium
CGAGGAGGCCGCGGAGCTCGTGTCCGCGACGCCTTGCGCGGTAGCCCATGGCGTAGTCGAGGTATGGCCACTTCAAACCACACATTGACCTGTTGCTGCTCCCGCGAGAGCTTCGGTGAGGCATCGCGCCCGAACGAATCTGGCGATCCGCTTACGGACCTCAGCTGGGGGCGCCGAGCGACGTTGGCGACCTCATCCGCGGCGGCAAGCGGACGAGCATTCGCATGTCGCTAATCGAGCGCTTGATGACTTACGATTGCGTGAGTAGAATCGCGAGGCGTGATCGACACGGCCGCGACAGCAAGTCTGCTCGGCGACCCGACTCGGGTGCGGATCCTCGACGCGCTCACCGGCGGCCCGATGCGCACCGCGCAGCTCGCAGCAGCCACAGGCATGACGCCGGCGGCCTTGAGCCGGCATTTGAACATGCTGCGCAAGGCCGAGGTGGTTGCGCGCCTGGACGTCGCTGATGACGGACGCGGCCGCGCCTACCAGCTGAGGCCGGCGGCGCTGGATGCCCTCGCCGGGTGGCTGCGTTCGACCAGTTGGGCCGCCGAGCTGGCGGCGGGCTCCGCCCAGCCACAGACGCGTCGACTGCTCGGTCGCATGGGCGGCTTTCTTGATGCCTTCGCCACCTCCGACTCGGCGTTCTTCGAGCGCCACCTGCGCCCAGACGCCGTGTTGGTGTTTCCCGGCATGTCGCGTCCGGTCGACAAGCAGGGCTGCATCGACTCGGTCGCATCTCACCCGCCGTACCGACGCCATCAGATTCTCACCGAGCCAATCGTGCGGCTGCTCGGAGCGGCGACCACCCTGATCACCGTCAACGCCGAGGTGGCCACCATCGCCGACGACACCGTCCGCCCCACCTTCATCACCGCCGTCATCGACGAAGGCGACCCCTGGCAGCTCGCGCACCTGCAGTGGACCCCAGCCGCCCCGACTGAGAAGAAAGGAACCGTCGATGGCTGACCTGCCCGATACCGCCTTCCCGACGCGCGTGGTTTCCTATGCGCGCGGGGACGACCTCGACGCGTCACGGACGTTCTACACCGAGGTGCTCGGCTTCGAAGTGGCGATGCAAGACCCGGTGCTCGGGCTCACCTCACCGGCCAACCGCACCGCCCAAGTCCTCATCCCGCCCGCCGGATTTGAAGACCCCCAGCCGCAGTTCGGGATCGACCTCGGCACACCCGACGCCGTCGATGCGGCGCACGCAGCAGCGCTCCAGCGCGGGCTGCGTGTCGTCTACCCACTCCGCAACGAGCCATGGGGAGTACGGCGCTTCTTCGTCGAGGATCCAGCCGGGACCATCATCAACGTGCTCGCCCACACAGCAGACATGACACCCCACATTCGACCTCGCCTCGAAGTCGCCCACATTCGACCTCGCCTCGTCGTCGAGGACGTTGACGCCGCCATCGCGTACTACGAGCGATACCTCGGAGCCGTACGAGGCCCTCGTCACGCCGAACCGTCCGGCTTCGTCGGGCACGCCGAAGCACGCATCGGCGAGAGCACGATCTCCCTCACGCAGGCTCACGACGACTACCGCCTCTACTCGCCCGAGTCCGCGACCAGCTCACCGGTCCTGCTGACGCTCACGGTCGCCGACGCATCGGCGGTCGGTGCCGCGATGGTCGAAGGCGGCGCGACGGTCATCGTCTCCATCGAGGACCGCCCCTGGGGCAAACGCCAAGGCAGAATCAGAGACCCGTTCGGCCACCTATGGCTCATCAGTCAAGACCTCTCTCCCGCGCCCTAACGTGGGCGGCCTCCGAGATGTGCCTACAGGTTCGGCTCATCTGGCCTCAATCTTGCGGGCGTAGACGATGTCTGCGGGGATGCGGCCGCGTGTTCGCGATCGACAGCGCCGTCGTCGCACGCAACGCGCTTGACCGCGTCACGATCGACTCGGGTCCACCGCCGGCGCACATCCGACGCGGCCTGACCTCCTATCGCTTGCACCGCAACGCGCTGGAGATTATGGACATGATCGCGACGACGCCGATCGACCAAGGCGACGTTTGAGGTGGCGCGCAACCTGGGTCTCGACGACGTCGTCGATCACTTCACCCTGATCGGCGACGAGCTGGAGCTGCTGCGCAATAAGTCCGGCGCGACGCGCTTGGGATTCGCGGTCCTGCTGAAGCATGTGCTGTGGCGCGGGCGTTTCCCGTCCGGGTCGCAGGATCTGCCCGATGACGCTGTCGCGCATCTCGCCCGCCAGGTCCGCGTCGGCGCCGGTGAGCTTTCGTCGTATGACTTCGCCAGCCGCACGGCGCAGCGCCACCGCACCGAGATCCGCGCCTACACGGGCTTCAGGGAGTGCAGCGTCGCGGACCCCGAAGCGTTGACGTCGTGGCTGGCCGAGGACGTCGCATCGATCGAGCGTCGCGAGCATCGCGTCCGCGCGGAGCTGCTTGCCCGCTGCCGTGCGCAGCTGATCGAGCCGCCAACCCCCGACCGCGTCGGCGAGATCACGCGGTCGGCGCTGCGTCGCGCCGAGCACGCGCTGCTTGGCCGGATCGCGGCAAGCGTCGAGGCGGCTGCGATCGAGCGCCTCGAGGCACTGATCGCCGTCACCGACGATGACGACGACGACGCAGAGAACAGCCTGGCGCTGATCAAGGCGGCGCCGGGCAAACGTGAGCCTTGACACGATGCTCGTCGAGATCGCAAAGCTTGAGGCGATCCGCGCGATCGGGCTGCCGTCTGACCTCTTCGCCGACGTCGCCCCGATCGTCGTTGCGGGCTGGCGCGCCCGCGCGGCGGTCGAGTCGCCCAGCCATCTGCGGGAGCATCCGCAGCCGACGAAGCTCGCGTTGCTGTGCGCGCTGCTGATGATGCGCGAGCGGGAGGTCACTGACACGCTCGCGCAGTTGCTGATCTCGACGATCCACCGCATCAACGCGTGTGCCGAGCAGAAGGTCGTCGCGGAGTTCGTCAAGGATGTCCGCCGCGTCCGCGGCAAGGACACGATGCTCCGCAAGATCGCCGAAGCGTCCCTGAAGACGCCCGACGACAGCGTGCGTGAGGTGATCTACCCCGTCGTCGGCGGCGAGGCGACGCTGACCGACCTCGTCAACGAGTACCGCGCGACCGGCACGGAGTACCAGCGTCAGAAGCGCAAGGTCTTCAAGGCGTCCTACACCAATCACTACCGCCGCGGCCTGATCCGGCTGCTCGGCGTGCTGCAGTTCAGATCCAACAACGCCGCGCATCAGCCCGTCATCGACGCGCTGGCGCTGATCGTCCGCTACGCCGACCATGGCGGCACGTACTACCCGCTCGGAGAGCACGTCGTCCTGGATGGCGCTGTCAACGCCGACTGGACCGAGCTGCTCACCAAGACCGACTCCCGCGGCCGCACGGTCGTCGTGCGCGGCGTCTATGAGGCGTGCGTCTTTCAGGCGCTGCGCGAGCGGCTGCGCTGCAAGGAGATCTGGGTCGTCGGCGCGCACGAGTGGCGAAACCCCGACGAGGACCTCCCGGCCGACTTCGAGGTCCACCGCGCCGAGCACTACGACAAGCTGCGCAAGCCCCTGGACGCGACCGCGTTCACGGCCGGGCTGCGTCAGGAGATGCGCAGCGAGCTCGCCGAGCTCAACGACGCGCTGCCAGGCCTGGACTGGCTGCAGATCACCAGCCGCAAGAGCGGAGCGATCCAGCTCACCGCGCTCGAGGCCCAGCTCGAGCCGCGCAACCTGCGGCGCCTGAAGAAGGCCGTTCGGGAACGGTGGGGGCAGGTGCCGCTGATCGACATGGTCACCGAAGCCGCCCTGCGGACCGGCATGCTCGGCGAGCTCACCGCAGTCGGCTCACGCGAAGCGCTGCAACGCTCCGTGCTGTGGGAACGCCTGCTCTTGGTCGCATATGCCTACGGGACGAACACCGGCATCAGCGCCGTTGCTGCCGGCAACCACGGCCACAGCGAAGCCGACCTGCGCTACACCGCCCGCCGGTATTTCACGATCGACGGCGCCCGCGCCGCCGCGATCCAGCTCGCCGACGCCACGTTCGCCGCGCGCGACCCGGCGATCTGGGGACAGAGCACCACGACCGTCGCGTCGGACTCCACGCACTTTCGCGCGTACGACCAGAACCTCTTCACCCAACCGAATGGCACTCCCGCTACGGCGGCCGCGGCGTGCTGATCTACTGGCACGTCGAGAAGAAGTCGATGGTCGTGCACTCCCAGCTGATCAGCTGCGCCGCCAGCGAGGTCGCGGCGATGGTCGAGGGCGCCATGCGCCACGGCACCTCGATGGCGCTGGAAGGAAACTACGTCGACTCGCACGGCCAATCAGAGATCGGGTTCGCGATCACACGGCTGCTGGACTTCGACCTGCTCCCGCGGATCAAGCAGATCAACAAGGCCAAGCTCTACGGACCCGACCGCGGCGAGCCCGACGCCTACCCGGCCCTGAAGGCGGCGATGACGCGCCCGATCCGCTGGGAGCTCATCGAACAGAACTACGACCAGCTGATCAAGTACGCGACCGCGATCCGCGTCGGGACCGCGTCGACCGAAGCGATCCTGCGCCGCTTCACCCGCAACGCCTCACACCCCGTCTACCAAGCCATGCTTGAGCTCGGCCGTGCGCAGAAGACGATCTTCATCGCGCGCTACCTCCGTGATCGCCACCTGCAGCGCGAGATCAACGAGGGCCTGAACCTGATCGAGTCCTGGAACCGCGTCAACACCGTCATCTTCTTTGGCAAGAGCGGCGAGTTCGCGACCAACCGTCGCGACCAGCAGCAACTCGGGATGCTCGCTCTACACATTCTCCAAGCCGCGCTCGTGTACATCAACACCCTCATGGTCCAAGGCATCCTCGCCGAACCCGAATGGCAGGACGTCCTCACCCCCGAAGACCGACGCGGGCTCACCGCGCTGTTCTGGGCCCACGTCCGGCCCTACGGCGAGATCACGCTCAACATGACCAAACGTCTGGCCCTCAGCACCGGCGACACATCCGACCTCGATCGCGAGACCGCCTGAACGAGAGCCCGGTCGAGGGCGCCAGACTGACGCTACTTGTCGGTTGGTGCCACCTTCCTTAACGGCACCCCTATTGGACGACCGCGAAGCCGATCGTCGGCGTTCGCCCGTGGGGCAGTACGAACGTGCCGGCCGCCGTGAACGCCAACGCGGACACGATCGTTGGCTGGAATACGAGCTCGGTCGTGCAAGCCATCCGTGCCTACTCTCTCTGAGCAGCGGCCGGCGCTTCCGGTTCTTCATGATTCGCTTAGCTCCG
>JBBJLY010000031.1:0-51646 GCA_037720695.1 Kofleriaceae bacterium
GCGCACCGAGTGGAACCACGACAGCTCGCTCGACTGGCACCTCCACGAGCAACCCGCGCACCGCCAGATCTCGCTCCTGCTCGGCGAGCTCAACCACCTCTACCGGACGATCCCCGCGCTCCACCAGCGCGATCACGATCCGGCCGGCTTCCGCTGGCTCGCCATCGACGATGCGGCGCACAGCGTGCTCGCATACGAGCGGATCGCGCACGACGGCTCGATCGTGATCGCCGCGCATAACTTCACGCCGGTGCCGCGCCACAACTACCGCCTCGGGGTCCCGACCGCCGGCCTGTGGCGCGAGATCCTGAACACCGATGCCGAGACATTCGGTGGCTCGGGACAGGGCAACCTCGGCGGCGTCGAGTCAACGCCGGTCCGCGCGCACGGCCACGAGCTGTCGATCAACGTCACCGTGCCGCCGCTCGGCGCGATCTTTCTGCAGCGCTGACGCGAACGTTCCGACGGGCAGTACGGTGGCAGTTGGCCACCGCAGGATGGCGAATGGCTACCGCGCGCCGGCCTTGCGCGCGGCGAGCGCGAGCCGGAGCGCGAGCGGCAGATCGAGCGCCTGGCCGCGAGCGAGCCGGGATGCGTAGAGCTCGGCGAACGTGTGCGGCAAGCGCAGCGACCAGTTCGCGACATCGTCGACCAGACCAGGCGTGTTGAACCGCTCGGTGTAGCCGAACAGGTCGGCAAAGAAGATCGAGACGTTCTCGGCTCGGCACACGAACAGCTCGGCGAGCATCGCGGTCGCGAGGAAGCCGGGCTCGGCGAGCCGCGCGGTGTCGGCGGGGGCGAGCGCGAGTCGTGCGGCAAGGTGGCGCGCCCAGCGGTCGTGGGCATCGCGCGACAGGTCGGCCACCACCGCGAAGATCGGGCGCGTGTCGTGATTGCCGAGCATCACCCAGTCTGCGGGATTGGCATTCTCCGAGCGGTAGACATCATTGACATCGTCGAGGTTGGCCTTCTGCGAGACGCGCCAGCGGCCGAGCGCCAGCCCCTTGACGACGGCGCGGAGGGGACGCGGCATCGTGGACAGCACCTCGCAGCTGAGATCGGACGGATCGCGGCCGTGCTGGCGTGCGGCGGCGACCACGACATCCATCAGCGTCGCGTAGCGTGCGACCTGATCGGGCTCGAGCGCGATCACCCAGTCGTCACCGTGCCGGGGCTGGGTTCGGTCGAGCTGGCCGGCACGTGCGATCGCAAACCGCGCGAGCCGGGGGTGATCGAGCAGATCGGGAGATTCGAACAGGCGCGCACCGGCGCGGACGCTGCGTGCCGGGTCGCCGTCGGTTTTGTACACCCACGGGCACACGAGGCCGTGGGGATGATCGAGGCGCAAGCTGTCGTACTCGGACAGGCCCTTGTGAAGCCGGGCGCGCACGAGCTCGAACGCACCGCCACCGGGCTGCAGCTGGTCGGGATGGAGCACCGGATAGCCCCACGGTTGGCCCTCGGGGTTGGTCCGGCTCGGCGGCGCGCCCATCGCGTAACCGGGCAGGAACGCGGCGGCGCGCGACCACGCGTCGCGATCGGAGAACCCGACCTGGAGATCGCCGTAGAGCGCGAGCCCGAGGCGCTCGGTCAAGGCGCGCACACGCGCGTGCTGCTCGTGCGCGAGCAGCTGCCCGACCGTGAAACGCTCGATCGCCACGGCGTGTTCATGCGCGAGCTCGGCGCGCCGGGCCACCCGGGCCGGGGTGTCATCGATCCAGAGATCCGCGTCGCGCGACCAGTGCCGGTAGCCAGCGTCGTGACGGGAGGCCGAGAGCGCCTCGTACAGCGCGTCACGCTCGAGCCAACCGGCGTGGTGGGCGCGAAATGCGGCGACGCGTGCGGCGAGCGCGGGTCGCGCCGGGAGCGTGGCCGCGGCCGCGGCGACCAGCGCGTGGGTGACGTCGTAGGCGCGCCGGTGATCAGTGCGCACGAGGTCCCGGTGTTCGACTGCGCCCTCGAGCATCGCCGCCGGGACGAGCTCCGCGAACGTCCCCAGCGTGATCGCACCGATGTCCCGCGAGAAGATCGTTCCGTCGTAGGGCGAGGCGTTGGTCCGCGAGGTCTGGCCCTCGGGTCCGAGCTGGATCCCGGTGAAGCCGAGCTGGCGCGCGAGCGCGAACAGTCGACCCGCAGCCCGCGTGCCCGGTGCGCCGCGTCCGACATCCTCGTCGGGGTCGGACGGGAAGCTCGGGCCATGGATCGCGAGCAGCATCCGTCGGACACCGAGCTCCGCGAGCGCCGACTCGATCCACGCGAGATCCATCGCCATCCTTTATCACGCGGGTCGGGACCGAGCGCGCCGCGATATAGTCCGCGGATGTGGATGCTCAGGTTACTGGTCGTGGTGATCGCGCTCGGCGCGTGTGACAAGGCGAAGGACGACGCGCCAGCGTCGGGATCTTCGAAGGCCGAGTCCGACAAGGGTGGCGTCGAGGACAAGCCCGCGACGGTGACTCCTGGCAAGGCAGGCGGGCGCGGCGAGACTGCGACCGGTGGCATCGCCGCCGGGCTCGAGGAGCTCGCCGCCAGTCAGCGCCGCGCTGCGCCGGCACCGGTGCCCGCCGGCTCGGCAGCGGCCACGGCACCGCCGGTGGTGGCCACCGGATCCGCTGCGGCACCCGCCGCCGACCAACCGCTGAAGGTGGGCGACCGCGTGATGGCGCGGTGGACCAACGGCAAGTGGTACCCGGGCAAGGTCGTCGCGATCAGCGCGGCGGGGCTCTACGACATCAATTACGACGATGGCGACAAGTCGCGCGGCCTCGCCGCTGCGCAGGTGCGCCGCAAGACCGCGAGCACCTCGTCCGGCGGTGGCGGCGGCGGCAGCACCGCGCGGCGACCGAGCAATGCCGATGCGCCCTGCCCCGGTCCGGGCCTGACCCGACGGTGCAACGGCGTGTGCGTCAACATCCAGGAGAACAACAACCACTGCGGCGGCTGCAACAACCGCTGCCCGTCGGGCAAGGCATGCGACGGGCATCTGTTCTGCCGCGATGCCGAGGGCAACCTCTAGCGCCGCGCTTGTGAAGATCGCCGCCTCGTTCCGTCGCGATATGCGCCGGGTTGCCGCGGCGGCTCAGAACCGACGGGTCATCACGAGTAGCGTGCCGGTGCGGCCGGGAGCGAGCCCGAGCTGGGTCTCGCGTGGTTTGCCGCTCCAGTCGGTCCACACCGCCGCCAGCGCGGTGCCGATGCCCAGCGCGGCGGTGGCGCCCCACAGGATGTTGGTGCGCAGCTGCTTCGACCGGCCGTCGTCGAACTTGGCGTCGGTGGGGTTCGCGACGTAGTCGTCGTGCGCCGACTGGGTGTCGAGGCTCGACCAGGTCGCGACGCCACCGGCCACCAGCGTGAGCGCGGCGCCGGCGATCGGGACGTACCGGGGCAACCCGCGCCGCGTCGGCGTTTCGACGGGCTGCGTCCCACGATCGGGGTGTCGGGCGTCGCGATCGGAGGGCGCGACGGCGGGCACCGGGGGCGCCTCGAAGGCGAGCTCGGTCGCCTCACCGACTCGCGTCGTGATCGACCGCGTCGCGACGCGGTCGCCGCCGAACCCGGCTTCGACGGAGTGGGTGCCGTCGGCGAGGTACAGGGCATGGCGCGGCTTCGCCGTGGTCGCGACGGCCCGACCGCCGATCGACACCGAGCACGGCTCGCTGCACGCGATGTGGACGACGCCGAGCTTCGCCTTGGCGTCGGCGAGCACCTGGTTCGCGAGCTTGCTCGACGGCTCGTCGCTGGCGTACTGGGCGAGCAGCTCGTCGGCGAGCGTCGCCGCGCGGGCGAGCTGGTTTGCCTGTAGCCGCGCACGGACCGCGCTGCGCAGCGCCTCCTTGGACGGCATGATCGAGTTCGCCAGCTCGTAACGCTCGGCCGCGCGCTCGTGGTCACCCTCGAGCGCGGCCTGCTGGCCCTCCGAGAACGCGCGCGCAGCGGTGGTCGCTTTGTCGGCGGACGCGGTCGGGATTGCCAGCAGCGTGACGAGCAGCATCGCGGCGACGCGAGCGGGACGCGAGTTCACGGTGCGCATGGCGTGTAGGCTCCTGACGAGACTTGGGTCTTGACGTCGTAGGTGAGGCCCGAGCTCTGGAACGCGGGCTTGGGACCGGTCGAGGCTACGCACCACATCTCGATGACGCCGTTCGACTTGGCACCGTCGGGGGTCCACTCGAGCCGGCCCGCAGTGCCGAACTCGGTGACCTTGGTGCCGGCGAGCAGCGTCAGCATGTTGTTGTAGAGCGTGCGCGAGTAGTCGGTGTTCGCGTAGCACGGCGACTTGAGCCCGGTCGCGTCGTAGGCGCAGGCCTGCGTGTTGCTGGCGAGCCGCGGCATCTGCGCGGTCAGGGCCGGGCCCGTCACGTCGGTCAGCCCGACCATCGTCAACGCGATGGTGTAGACGGCGTCGTACGCCGCGGACATGCCCGACGTGGTCGCGGGCAGCGGGTTGCCGTTCGCATCTCGGAAGCGCTGGCCGTACGCGAGCTGGAACGCCGAGAGCAGCGGCGCGGACTCCGCGTTCGTGGTCAAGCCGGTGCCGCGGACCCGCTTGCGCAGGTCCTCGTTGCCGGTGACCGCGGTGATCAGCTCGCCGGTCTTGATCGAGTCGATGCCGATGTAGTACGGCCTCGGCACACTCGGCAGCTGCGCCGCCCAGGCCGCCTCGAGTGGTGCGATGAAGTAGGTGACGGCCTCGGGCGCGCCCACGATCGCGATCAGGTCGGGCTGGAACGCGATGTAGCTCGCGATCATCGCGGCCTGGTTGGTCGAGGTCGCCTGGTAGCCATCGATCCGAGCCTTGCCCGCGGTGACCGCCGCCGACAGCGTCGCGCCGTTGATCAGGAGCGGCGGCTGCGTCGTGGCGAGGCCGTCGCGCGTGCCGATGCCGAGCGCGTCCTCGCGGTAGTAGACCGCGAACTTGATGCCGTTGGGTCGCGTCCGCTCGGCCTCGATCTGGGTCTCGAGCGCGGTGATCTGCGCCTTCATCAGCGGCACGCGCTGGATGTCGCTCGGCACCATCAGGAACGTGAGGCCGTTGTCGGGGATCGTCGCGATCGCCGAGGCTACGGCGGTCGGGCTGAACATCGCGGTTCCTCCCGGCGCCGACACCGCGGTCGTCAGGTCGAGCGTATCCTGGCTCAGGTTTGGGCCCACGATCGCCGGGACGCGCAACGTCTCGACGATGTGACGCGCGGCGCGCAACGGATCGACCGTCTCGTCGCACGACAGCATCACGAGCTTGCGAACATCGCCCGGCTCGGGGCTCTGCAACACGCCACCGGCCGCATTGCTCGCGTTGATCTGCTCGACAGCGAGGATCGCCGCCTGCTGGCGCGACACGTTGGTCGCGCCCTGCGCTCCCGAGGTCGACAGCAGCGACGCGATCAGGATCGAGCGATCGTCGAGGTAATCACCGGTGATCGGCGAGCAGTCAACGCTGCGCAGCGCCTCGCAGCGCGCCGCGGGCGTGCCCGAGTCGATGCAGCGCGCCGGGTTCAGCTCGCCTCCAGCGGATAGCCGGTCGGTGCACTCCTGATGAGTGCTGCAGTCCGGCGCCTGTTCGATCCGTTCGTCGAACACCAGACAGCCACCAGCCAATGCCATACACATACACATACACAGCGCAAACGTTCTCTGCATCACACTCCTACTTGTAGATGTACGGATTCGACTCGTACTCGCTGTCCGCGGCGGGCGCGCTTGGCGGCCGTGCCTCGGGCTTGGGCGCGCTGGCCTGCTCGGGCCGAACCACAGACAGTTGCGTGCTCGGTGCGGCCTTCACTCCACTCGACATCGACCGCTTTGGTGTTCGGTCGGCTCGGTTGGGACGCGTCGTCCGCGGCACGGTGGCGAGCGTCGGCTCGGACGGTGGTGGCGTCTCCACGAGCGGCGCGAGCGCGGCGGGCCGGGCGGCCTGCGCGGGCTCGACGACGACCGCGGCGGCGCCGGCCGCGCGACTCGGCGGCGCCGGCTGGGTGACGACCGCGGGCGTGGGGGCCGCGCCCGGGGCCGGGGTGCCAGACACCGAGAGCCGCCACGCGACGATGCCGATCATCAATGCCGTCCCGCCCGCCGCGAACGCGATGATCGGGCGCCGCGAGCGCGGGGGCGCGGGTGGCAGCGCCGGCGCGATCATCGGATCGCTGAGCGCCGCCGCCGGCGGCTCGCCGAGCGGCGCCGCGCCGCTCAGCTCGAGGGCCAGCGCCCGCGGGATCTCGGCCGAGGTGCGCGGCGTCGAGTCGCTGTGGACCGACTCGCGGAACGCGGCGGCGAGCTGACCCGGATCGTGGACGACGCCGCGCGTCGCCTCGTCCATCGCGATCCGCTCGAGCTGCATGCGGTCGGCGCAGCGCGGCGCGAACTGCGTGCTCATCCAGCGCGCGATCGCGTCGCCCTCCGGTGGAAACACCGCCGCGAGCTGCGCGCGCAGCGCCTCGGCGCTCGGCGTCCGCGACGCCACGTCGCGCCGGAGCAACGCCAGCACCAGCTGGTCGATCTCCTGCGGTAGCCCCGCGTGGTACAGGCTCGGCGGTGGCACGTGCCGCTCGAGCACGTTGCGGATGATCGCGCCCTCGTTGGCGCCGGTGAATAGCCGCCGCGAGGTCAGCAGCTCGTAGAACACCGCGCCGAGCGAAAACAGGTCGGCCCGGTGATCGACGGCGCGACCCTGGATGTGCTCGGGCGCCATGTACGACAGCTTGCCGTGTAGCTTGCCGGGCTCGGACAGCCGGTCCGGGCTGACGACCTTCGCCAGGCCGAAGTCGACCACCTTGACCCGGCCGTCGTAGGTCACCATCACGTTCGACGGCGAGATATCGCGGTGCACGATGCCGCGCGGTCGCCCGTCCGGGGTGGTCGCCCCATGGACGTGCGCGAGCCCCGCCGCGATCTGGTCGACGATCGCACACGCGACCGCGAGCGGGATCCGCTGCGCGGTGCGGGTCTCGCGGATCAGGAACCGTAGGTCCTCACCCGACACGTACTCCATGACCAGCGCGAGGCCGGTCGGGCCGGTCGTGATCTCGTGAATCCGCGCGAGGTTGGGATGGTCGAGCGAGGCCGAGATCTCGGCCTCCCGTCGGAACCGAGCCACCACGTCCGGGTCCGTGACCTGAGCCGTGAGGCGCTTGACGACGACGAGCGAGCCGTCGGATTGACCGGCGAGCATGACCTCGGCGGATCCACCACTCGCAATGCGCCGAAGCAGGTCGTAAGGCATTCCTGAATTCCTCCCAACAAACACCATAGGGGGAACCTCACGAAGATTTCAACCATCGAAACGCCCGCTATCCCGGACTTACCTCGTGATGCGGACCAGCACGAACGTGACGTCGTCGTTCACCACGTGCCCGGAGACGAACTCATCGAACCGAGATTGCAGCTGATCTCGCGCGGCGGCGACCGGCAGATCGCGGGCGTCGTAGAGCCAACCGGCGGTCCGCCGCAACCCGAGCGTCCGACCGTTGCGGTCGGTGACATCGGTGAAGCCGTCGGTGTGGAACAGGAGCAGATCGCCCTCGGTGAGGGTGATCCGCTGCTCGGCCCAGCCGCGACGCGCGCCACCGAGCCCGAGGGGCATCGTGCCCTCCGCGCTCGGCTGCATGATCTGCGTGGCCGCCGCAGCGCCCCGCCGCACCCACATCACCGGGGGATGCGCAGCACGCGCGATCCGCATCAGGTGGTGGCCGGGCTCGTAGCGCGCGGCGATGAAGCTGACGCCGAACCGCCCACCGCCCATGACCTCGATCGTCTCGTGCAGGATCTGCAGCAGCAGATCCGGCTGGCGGACCATCGCGAGGTGCGCGTGCAGATCGATGGTGGGCGCCGCCATCCGCGACACCACGCGCAACGACTCGGTCACCGCGAACAGCCCCGCGGTCAGCAGCGCGGCCGGCAGCCCGTGCCCGGTGGCGTCGGCGAGCATCACCGTGAACGAGTGATCATCGCGATCGAACCCGAACCAATCGCCACTGGTCTGCCCCGCCGGGCGGTAGCTCGACGCTACCTCGACCCCTTCTACGTCGTCGATCGGATCCTGGCGGACCATGAAGCGCTGCACCAGGCTCGCGGTCTCGATCTCGTCTGACATCGTCTCCGAGTCGCGGACCCAGGTCTCGGCGACCTCGCGATACTGCCGCTCTCGATCGACGAGCTCCGTGATCCTGCGCGTCGCGTGGTCGCGCTCGACTTGCAGCGCCTGCTCGGCGCGGCGCAGCCGCTCGACCTCCGCGGTCAGCCGCTCGACCTCGTGGAGCGAGTCATCGTACTGGTCGCAGACCGTCAACAGCTCCTGTTGCAGAGCCTCGAGCTGGAGAACATCCCGCGTGCCTGTCACGTCGCACCGTTCACTGTACGGGGCCTGGGTGCGCAATCCAAGGCGCGTGTCGTTCCGACTTCGTGCGCTTGCTCCGGACACTGACGAGCTGCCGGAAGTCGGCAGCGCGCGTGGGATCAGGTGTCGTTGGCCGGCGGCTTCGGTGCTGGCTCGAGCCGGCGATAGATCGAGCGCCGATCGATCCCGAGGATCTGCGCCGCTTGCGTCTTGTTGCCGCCGACCGCGGCGAGCACCTGACGGACGTAGCGGTGCTGCATCTCGTCGAGCGTGAGCATCTGCGCCGGTGACGCCGTCGAGAGCTCGATGCGCGTGCTCTTGTGCTCCACGATCTTCTTGGGGAGATCGTCGACGTCGATCTCGTCGCCGCGGCACAGCGCGGCAGCGCGCTCGATGCAGTTCTCGAGCTCGCGCACGTTGCCCGGCCAGTCGTAGTCCATCAGAAGCTGCGCGGCGCGCCGGCTGACGCCCTTCAGGAACGAGTTCTTGCGCTCGCTCGCCCGCTGCACGAAGGCGTTGGTCAGGATCAGGATGTCACCCGTGCGGGCGCGTAGCGGCGGCACCGGGATCGCGACCACGTTGATCCGGTGGAACAGGTCCTCGCGGAACCGGTGTTCCTCGACCTCGGTCTCGAGATCGAGGTTGGTGGCGGCGACCAGGCGCGCCTCGAACGGGATCTCGTCCTCGCCACCGACGGGGCGGACGGTCCGCTGCTGCAGCACGCGCAGCAGCTTGGCCTGCATCTCGAGTGGCATCTCGCCGATCTCGTCGAGCAGGATGGTGCCGGCGCCGGCCTGAACGAACAGGCCTTCGCGCGACGACTTGGCATCGGTGAACGCGCCCTTGACGTGACCGAACAGCTCGCTCTCGAGCAGCGGGGCCGGCATCGCGCCGCAGTTGATGGCGACGAACGGCTGGTCGCGCCGGGTCTCCGACAGCAGGTGGAGCGAGCGCGCGACCATCTCCTTGCCGGTACCTGATTCGCCGGTGACGAGCACCGTGGCATCGCTGTGGGCGACCCGGCGGATCACGCGAGTGAGCTCGCGAATCGGGGCGCTCTCGCCGACGATGCCGTCGATCGGCGCGTCCGAGACGCGCTGATTCTGGAGCCGCTTGACCTCGCGCTGGAGCCGGAAATGCTCGAGCGCGCGATCGATCGCGAGCTCGAGGACGTCTCCCTTCACCGGCTTGGTGATGAAGTCGTACGCGCCCGCACGCATCGCGGCGATCGCGGTGTCGAGCCGGCCATAGCCGGTGAGCACGATCGGGGCGCAATCGGGGTAGCGCTTGTAGAGCTGGTCGCACAGCTCGATGCCGGACATCCCGGGCATCTGGACATCGGTGACGACGACGTCGACCGGATCACGGCGCAGATGCTCCAGACACTGGCTCGCCGAGTACACGGCTTCGACCGCATAACCGCGTTTGCGCAGCACGTCACAGAGCAGCTGGGCGGTGTCCTCCTCGTCATCGACGATCAGAACGGTGGCTTCGGATCTTGCTGTACCCATCGGAGTAACTGGGAGGAACTCGCAGTCACCATAGCCCGGGACTCCCGACGAGCGCGAGCCCCTCGAGTCGATCTCGCGCTGACAACGTGACTGCGATTGGTGTGCGATCGCCATTTCGGCATCCCGCGAGCGCGCGCGCCACACTTTGCGTCCGCTTGCGACGGCGCGCCGGTTGCTCGACTCTTTCGCCAATGTCGGCCATCCCGTCCTTGTTGCGCGTCATGGTGCTCCGTGACGCCGAAGCGATCGTGCTCGAAGCGGGAAAGGTCCCGAGCTTGCGACGCCGCGGGCAGGTCGAGGCACTCGCGATGCCGGCCCTCGATCCGGCGCTAGTGGCCGAGTTCGCGGCACCGCTGGTCGACGGTCGCAACGAATGGCCCGCCAACGTGACGTTCCACGATGCCGATGGGACGCCATTCGCGTGCACGATCGAGCAAGCGGCCAGCGGCCTCCGGATCGTGGCGCGCAAGGGCAAACCCGTCGCGAAGCCGGCCGTCACCGAATCGAAGGCGTGGTGGGCCAAGCCGCCCGCGACCCCAGTACCCCCACAGGAATCGCCCGCCGCGGTCGCGCCGCCGGTTCCACCGGACACCGCATCGCTCGCGCACCTGCTCGAGCCGGTGCTCGCGATCGCCCGCGAGCGCGGTGCGTCCGATGTGTTGCTGTCCACCGGTGAGCAGGCGCGGTTGCGCATCGATGGCCGGATCGAAGCGATCGAGATCGCGGTCGACGACCACGAGCTCGCGGCGTGCGTGACCGCGCTCGGCAGCAACACCGACCATGCGATCGAGGTCGCTGGCACGCGGCTCCGCGTCAACGTGTTCGATCACCTGCGCGGAGCGGGCATCGCGGCGCGCGTGATCCGCGATCACGTGCCGACGCTCGCGGAGCTGTCGTTGCCCGCGGAGCTCGGGTCGATCGTCGAGCTCCGCGACGGCCTCGTGCTCGTGTGTGGTCCGACCGGCTCGGGTAAATCGACGACGCTCGCCGCGCTGATCGATCTGCTCGACCAGCGGCGCGCGGCGCACGTGATCACGCTCGAAGATCCGATCGAGTACCGGTTCTCGCCGCGGCGTTGCTTGATCCATCAGCGCGAGCTCGGCACGCACATCCCCAGCTTCGCGGCCGGGCTCACCGCCGCGCTGCGCGAGGCGCCAGATGTGATCCTGATCGGCGAGCTACGCGATCCGACGACGATCTCCGCCGCGCTGACCGCCGCCGAGACAGGCCACCTCGTGCTCGCGACGCTCCATGCGCCGAACGCCGCCGGCGCGATCGATCGCATGATCGACGCGTTTCCCGACGGCCAGCAGCGCCAGGTACGCTGGCAGCTCGCGTCCGTGTTGCGCACCGTTGTCACGCAGTTCTTGCTGCCGCGGCGTGACGGCGGTCGCGCGCCTGCCTTCGAGCTCGTCCCGGTGACCACCGCGGTCGCGAACATCATCCGCAAGGGCGATCTCCACACGCTACCGACCGCGATCCAGTCCGGACGCGAGGCGGGGATGGTCCCGCTCGAGCGATCGCTCGCTCGGCTCCTCGATAGCGGCACGGTGTCGCCGCAGGTCGTCAAGAAGATCGCTGCCGATCACGACCTGCTCGCCGCACTTGCCGGCAAGCTGCGCTGATCAAACTGGCGGCCGACCGGGAGTCTGCTCGAGCGGCACGCGAGGGAGCTCGATCGTGAACGTGGTGCCCTGCTCTTGCGACGAGCGCGCTATGCAACTGCCGCCATGGGCCAGCGCGATCTGCTCGACGATGTAGAGCCCGAGGCCAAGTCCTCCGCTCCGGCGCATGGTCGTGCCGCGTGCGAACGGATCGAAGATCCGCCCGATCACCTCGGGCACGATCGGGATGCCGGCGTTCGCCACCGAGATCAGGAGCGCTTGCCGGTCGTCGCGCTCGCACACGCGCACATCGACCGTACCGGTGCCGTAGTGGCGCGCGTTGGAGACCAGGTTGCTGAGCGCCTGTCCGATCCGGTTGCGATCGAAGAACCCACGGAGATCACCGGCAGCCTCGAGCTTGACCTCGCGATCCGGGGCAAGAGACCGAGATTCGTCGACCACCGCCTGACAGATCTCGCCGAGATCGACCAGCATCGGGATGATCGGAATCCGGCCGCTCAACCGTCCGCGCGCGAAGTCGAGCAGGTCGTCGATCATGCGTTCGATCCGCTCCGCGCTGCTGCTGATCTTGGTGACCAGCCGCGCCTGCTTGTCACCGAGCGACAGGTTCGAGAGCAAGCTCGCCGACATCATCACGGCGCCGAGTGGATCGCGAAGGTCGTGACCGAGGATGCCGATGAAGCGCTCGCGGACGTGATCGCGGGCACCGGCATAGCGCTTGATGGATTCGCCGATCGCACGATCGAGCCCCGCCTCGAGGCTGACGAGCGTCGCGACCAGCTCGGCCACGGGCGTGTGGGCGATCAAGGTTTCGAGGATCACGCGCCGGAGCGTCACGTACTCCGAGATCAACGCTTCGAGCGCGATGCCGGAGCTGTGGCGCTGGAGTGCATGACCTTCCGCGAGCAGCGCAAAGGCGCGCTCCGCATCCTCGCGCCGGCCATCGAGCCAAGTCGCGAGCCCTTCCAGGAACTCCGGCATGTGGTCGACCAGCGCGGCGCGTGGCAACGGGGCCAGCGCGGGCACTTCCTCGAGCACGAGGGTCTCCCACCGCAACGCGATCGCTTGCTTGTGCGCGCGAAGATCAGTTGCGACGGACATCCGCCTGGAATCCTAGAGTTGGGGGCTCAACGCGACAAGCACAAACCCGGCACATCACATGTCCGATGGCGTGCGCTGTAGCCACATCAGGTGGCGACCAGCTCGCCGCGCCGTCCACGCGCGATCCACCAGCCAAGCGCGACGAAGCCGACACCGCCGATGATCACGAACCCGAGATCCCACGCGAGCTCGTGCGGTCCGGGCCGGACGTGATGCAGCCCGAGGAGCTGGTGATCGATCAGCCCCTCGACCAGGTTGAACATGCCCCAGCCCGCGAGCATGCCGCCCCCGAGGATTCTCCCCGACCATGGCACCCCGCTGATGCGGCCGGCACGAAACAACAGGCCGATGCCAAGCACGGTGGTCAGCCAGGTCAGCGCATGGAACACGCCGTCCCAGACCATGTTGTACTTCGCGTCGACCAGGTTGTTCGGCGGCACGACGCTCGACAGCATGTTGTGCCATTGCAGGATCTGGTGCAGCACGATGCCGTCGACGAAGCCTCCGAGCCCGACACCGAGACACAGCGCCGCGCCGACGATCGGCCCGCGCCGCAAGTACGTCACGACTTCCCCTCGCGATCGACCAGCCGGGTGACGACGACGATCGCGAGCCCCGTGATCGCGAACGGAAGCGCGGCGTAACCGAGATGCGCCAGGTCCGCGAACACGAGCTCCCGCGCGAGTCGCGCCGGCGGGCAGTCGGGACAGCTCAGTAGCTCGAACAGCATGACCGAGCGTTGGTGCACGCACGGTGCCAGCCGCTCAGAAGTTCCACCTGGCGGGGAGCTCCGCGTCGCAGATCGCGCACGTCAGATCAGCGTCCTTGATCACGTTGCGCTCGCCGCAGCTCGAACACCGCCGGAACTCGAACGTGTGGGTGAGCACGGCCGGCCGGGGGATCCCCGCGCGGTCGAGTGCGTGCGCCAGCGCCACGAAGCACGCTGGCTCCGGGCAGTAGCCGGTCGACAGATTCGACGCTTCCTTTACGCGTCCCGGTGACAGAACGGTCCGCCGTACGTGTAGCGCCGCACGACGGGATCCTACAGGTTGAGGACGGGCACGCCGAGCTTGCGCGCGACTCGCGGCGCGAGGATCGAGCGATGGCACGTTCGCGGATCGTGCTCGTAGCACAGCAGGGCCGCGCGGTGCTCGCGCACGGCCTCCGCGACGACACCGACGACCGGCCGCGATGCGTTCAGGTGCACCCGATAGCGACCGAGCAGCTCGTCGCGCTCGATGACATCCTTGTCGCGCCGGAATGGGTTGCCGGCCTCGCGCAGGTGGACGTACTCGATGCCGTCGACGGCGAGCCGCTCGCGCAGGGGCGTCTTCGAGAAGCCACGGCGGCGAGACAGCGGTAGCTCGCGGACGTCGATCACCCGCGTGATCTCGTGCGAGCTGAGCGTCGCGACGAGCTCGTCGAGTGCGAGCCCTTCGTAGCCGATCGTGAACAGCGCGGTCACGCTGGCACCATGGCGCCCGCGGGTGAGGTGCGCCAGCCCGTCAGGTCTTCTTGAACCGCGTGCGATCCAGGCCGTGTCGCTCGACCAGCGCCCACAGATTCTTGCGGTCCATGCCCGCGGCTCGCGCGGCTTGCGCGAGGTTGCCGTGGTGCACCTTCAGCAGCTCGGTCAGATACTGATGTTCGAACGAGTCGATCGTCTCCTGCTTGAGCTCTCGAAACGGCCGCTCGACGTCGGGCCGTGCAGTCTGCGCACGCCCGCGCGGCAACCCGACATCGGTGTCCTCGATGCTGGGACCCGCCGCGACGACCATCGCCTGGTGCACCTTGTTCTCGAGCTCGCGAACGTTGCCGGGAAACTCGTAGGACGCGAAGCGCGCGAGTGCGGCTGGCGTGATGCCGTCGATCGGCTTGCCGAGCCGCGCGCGGTACTTGTGGATGAAGTGATGCACGAGCAGCGCGATGTCCTCGGGCCGCTCGCGGAGCGACGGCAGGTCGATCGGAAACACGTTGATCCGGTAGTAGAGGTCCTGGCGAAAGCTGCCGCTCGCGACCAGCTGGTCGAGATCTCGATTGGTCGCGGTCACGATCCGGACGTCGACCCGGCGATCCTGATCATCGCCGATCCGGCGAAACTCCTGCGACTGGAGGACGCGCAGCAGCTTTGCCTGCAGCGGCAGCGGCAGCTCGCCGATCTCGTCGAGGAACAGCGTGCCGGTGTGAGCGGCCGCGAGTAGCCCCTCGCGATCGCGCGTCGCATCCGTGAATGCCCCGCGCACATGCCCGAACAGCTCGTCCTCGATCAGCGCCTCGGGGATCGCGGCGCAGTTGACCACCACGAATGGCGCGTCGTGCCGCGGCGACGAGTTGTGGATCGTGCGCGCGACCAGCTCCTTGCCGGTGCCGCTCTCGCCGAAGATCGCGACCGTGACGTCGGTCGCCGCGACCATCGCGATCCGATCGTAGAGCTCCTTGATCCAGGAGCCGGTGCCGATCAGAACATCGCTCTTGCGCGGCCTGCGCTTGTCCGCGCGCTCGCCGCCGGTCAGCCGCCCGACCCGGAACGCGAGCTCGGCCGCCGCGAACGGCCTGGCCACGACATCGGAGGCGCCGCAGCGGGCCGCGATCGCGGCACCGTCGGGGCCGGCCGCCGCGATCACGATGCGGACGCCACCGCCGACGGTGACCAGCTCCCGCACCTGCCCCGGCGTGGGCTGGAGGTCCGCATCCAGCACGACCACGTCGTAAGGCTGGCCGTTTGCGATCGCGCCGCGCAGCGCCGCCGGCGCGGCATCGCGTGGCACCCACGTGACCTCGGTCGCGAGCTCGCCGAGCAGCTCCGCGATCACCTCGCGAGTCTGCGCGCTGCGATCGACGACGAGCACCCGCGGCATCGCCGCGAATGATACCGCGGCTACCAGTCCTTCTCGGGGTCCGTCGGCTTGCCGGTGGCGCGCCGACGCGCCTCGTCACGCTGGAGCCGCTTCGAGAAGTTCTCGAGGTCGTCGAGCTTCTTGTCGGCTGGTGAATCTGGCGATCGCGGCTCGGTGCGCCCGCGATTGGGAGCCCCGTTCTGCGACGAGCCGCCTTGCCCCTGCCCCTGCTGCGGGTCGCCCGAGCCCTGCTGCGGAGAACCCTGGCCGCCACTGCTACCCTGTTGCTGGCTCGAACCCTGGCCCTGGCCACCCGAGCCCTGGCCCTGCTGACCGGAGCCGCCGCCGGATCCTTGCTGACCGGAGCCTTGGCCGCTGCCCGAGCCTTGCTGTCCCGAGCCCTGCTGGCCGGAACCTTGCCCCGAACCCTGCTGACCGCTGCCCTGACCCTGCTGACCGGAGCCCTGCCCGTGCTGGTTCGAGCCCTGTCCGCTGCCCTGACCCTGCTGGCCTTGCTGGCCCTGCTGGCCCTGCTGGCCCTGCTGACCTTGCTGGCCTTGCTGGCCCTGCTGGCCCTGCTGGCCCTGCTGGCCCTGCTGACCTTGCTGGCCTTGCTGACCTTGCTGGCCTTGCTGGCCTTGCTGGCCTTGCTGGCCTTGCTGCTGTTGCTGCTGTTGCTTCTTCTCGCGCCGCTTGAGGGCGAGCTCGAGGTTTAGCCGCGCGTCGTCGAAGCTCGAGTCCTCGCGCAGCGCTTGCTTGTACGACTCGATCGCCTCCTCGAGCTTGTCCTGCTCGAGGAGCGTGTTGCCGCGGTTGTAATTGGACTGCGAGCGGATCTTGGGATCCTTTGCGCGTGCGCCCTGCTTCAGATCGTCCATTGCGCGATCGTTCAGCCGCGCCTTCTCGGCGGGGTCCTGCGTCGCCTTTGCTTTCTCGAGCACCGCCGTGCCGCGATCGAACGCGATCCCATTTGGATCCGCGTTGCCGCGCTGGGCCGCGCGGTCGTACGCGGCGATCGCGTCATCGAAGCGACCCTCGGCGTATGCCTTGTTTCCGGCGGTGACGTCGGGGTCCGGACTTTGAAACGGCTCCCACGCACCGAGCGAGAGCAGGAGGACAAGCGCGAGTCCGCGACGCACGATCCCAGTCTGACACGGCTCGCGGGCAGGTGCCGCCGCCGAAACCGATCGCCGGGTCAGCGCCATCGCAGCCCCAGGATGGTGAGGCCGACGATGCCGAGCGAGATCCCGACGATCGCCCGGGTGATTCCGCGTTTCTGCGGGCGCAGCGCGATGTCGATCAGGCCCGCGGTCCCGACCGCCACCGCCACGCAGCAGCCGGCGAGACCGAGCTTCCACCAGCCGATGATCGGAGGGACCACGGCGAGCACGCCGAGGTACGCCGCGATCACCGAGAACACACTCTGCGTGCCGAGCGGGAGCATCGCGCTCAGCGCCGGGTTGTCGAACATCGGCGGCGGCGGTGGGGGTCGCGGGCGACGGACCGACGGTGTGGCAGTCGGGCCGGTATTGACCTCGGGATAGCGCTGTCGCTTGCGCGTGCCGATCGCAGCCTCGATCAGGAGCAGCATGAGCGCGGCGAACAGGAACGACTGATAGAGCTCGCGAAGATCGCGAACCTGCTTGGTGGCGAGCCCGCGATTCACGGCGCGCAACGCGTCGACGATCGGCATCGGCTTGACGTCCTTGCCCGTCGGTTCCGCGATCAGGTAGCGGCGCTCGTCGCCGCCCGCGGCCGCGATCGCCGTCATCCCGGCATCGTCGCGCTTCGACACCACGGGCTTGCCGTCCGCCGTGGTCTTCGCGGTCGTGGTCCGCTTGCCCGAGAAGCTGTCGATCTCGTAGACGACACCGCCCTGCTCGCTGCCGACGCCGACGAGGAACACCGCGATCCCGAGCTCCCGCGCGGTCGCGACCTCGCGCACCGTCGCCGCGTCCGCCTCGCCGCCATCCGTGAAGATCACGATCGCCTTGCCGCGCTCGACCTCCTCGACCTCGGCGTCCTGCTCGTCGGGTTCGAGCTTCGCGTCGAGGCTCCGGCCCGGCAGCGGATCGCCACCGTGCCCGCGCCGGCCGCTGATCTTGGAACAGCCGAGGTCCTCGTACAGATCCGGCCGCAACAGGCACCGCGAGACCCGGAACACCTCGGCGAGGTTCGAGCCCGGCGGCAGATCGTTCGGCCCGAGGTTCTCGATGAACTCGGCCGCGGCTTGATGATCTTCGGTCAGCGGGAAGTGCGACGCACCGCCGGCAAACACCATGGGGCCGATCCGATCGCCCGCCAGCTCGTCGATCACTGCGCGGGCGAGCTCCCGCGTGCGCGACAGCCTGCTCTTCTCGATCTTCTTGGCCTCCATCTTGTCGGTCAGATCGACGTCGTCGACCAGCATCGACTTCGAGACATCGACCGCGAGCACAAGATCGAGGCCGCGGAGCTCGACCTTGCGCCGCCCCTCGAGCTGCGGGCGTGCGGCCGAGAACGCGATCAGCGCGAGCGCGACCGCGATCAGGATGTCCTTCAGCAGGCGGCGGCCGGGCGAGGCGCTCGCGATCACGCGACCGATCACCGGTAGCTCCCCGAGGCGGCTGGTCAGCTGCGCCCGCCGCGCGCGATCGAACAGATACATCCCGATCACGAACAGCGGCGCGATCAGCACCAGCCAGAGCAGGCGCGGATGCGCGAACGTGATCTCGCCGATCCGCCAGATCCACGCGCCGTTGTTCGGCTCGGGCGTCACGGCAGCCTCCGCAGCCGCGTGTGCGACAGGATGATCTCGAGCGAGAGCAGGATCGCGGCGACGAGCGCGAGCGGCAGGAACAGCTGCTTGTCGGGCAGCCGCTCCTTGCGCACGCGCTTGGTCGCGTTGAGCTTGCTGCGCACGGTCTGGAAGCCCTTGTCGAACGACTCTAAGTCGGTGGCGCGAAAGAACTCGCCGCCGGTGAGCTGCGCGATGCTCTTCAGCGTCGCCGGGTTGACCGACATCCCACCGAACAGGTCCGACTCCTCGCGCCCGACCAGCACGGTGTAGACCTTGACGCCCAGGCTCGCGGCGGTCCGCGCGGCCTCGTCGGGCCCGAACCGCGTCACCCAGTTGTTGTCGCCGTCGGACAGCAGGATCACGACCTTGCTGCGCTTGTGCTTGCCCTCACCCTCGCAGTAGCCCTTGTCCGAGCACGTGAAGGTCTCCGGGCACGTCTTCTCGGTCAGCGGCGCGTTCGGCACGCACTGACCGTCGGAGCGCCGCAGCTGCGCGAGCGCCATCGCGAGTCCGTCGCCGATCGCGGTGCCGAGCTCGGGCACATCACCGATCGTCAAGTCCGCGACGATCTGCTCGAGCACCTTGGAATCCGCGGTGAGCGGCGTGTGCATCATCGCCTGCTGGCCGAAGATCACGAGCCCGATCCGATCGTTCTTGTTGCGACGCACGAACCGGCGCACCACTCGCTGCGCGGCGTCCATCCGGTCGCGCGGAAGATCGCTCTCCTCCATCGACTTGGACATGTCGAACACGATCATGATGTCGACCGAGTCGGTCTCGTGGATCACGGTGCGGTAGGTCTCCGGCCGCGCGAGCGCGACCCCGAGCGCGGCAATGGCGAGCACGCGCAGCACGCCCGGCACATCCGACAGCCACGCGCCTGCGCCACGCGCGCCGACCAGCCCGACATGCGAGAACCCCATCGCCGCCGAACGCCTGCGATGCAGGTGGAACGCGAGGAACCCGACCGCGCCGCAGAAGGCGAGGAGCACCAGCACGAGCAGCATCCACGACCGCCCGTCGGTGTCGATCAGGCGCCACTTGATGGTCTCGGAGCCCGCCTCGCTTTTCAGGTGGAGCCGCATCAGCAGGCCGCCGAGCAAGCCGACCACGACCGTCAACATCCACGGCCACGCGGCGCGCAGCACCTTGAGCCCCGGCGTCATCCCCGTCGTCACGCGGCCTCCTCGTCGGGCGCGGCCGGCACGTCAGGCTTCGACTTGCCCGCGCCGTGGATCTCCGTCGTGGTCACGACCAGCGCACGGCCGTCGTCGAGCGTCCGCTTGGCCTCGGTGGTGGTCGTGCGCAAACCGCCGTACTTGACGAGATCGCAGGTCTCGAGCCAGCTCGCGATCAGGCCGCGCTCCTCGGCAGGTGCCAGCGGCTCGAGCCGGCGCACGAGCTCGCGCGACGTCAGGTCGAACGTCGCGACGTGGTAGCGGTTGCCGAGATACTCGCGGAGCACCTCGACCATCTCGGCGTAGCCATCCCGGCGCTGCTCCTCACGCTCCAGCGTTCCCGCCTTCTCGATCGCCATCAGGCGCTCGAGTGCGCGCGCGCTGGTCATGTCCATTCGCCGCGGCGTCGCCACGACGCCGGCCACCAGCCGCACGCGCTTGAGCCGGCTGTTGCGGACGAGCAGCAAGATCGTGATCGCCATCCCGAGCGTGAACAGCCCGGCGCCGGCGATCCAGAGCCAGAACCAGTCGCGCGTGATCAGCTCGGTCGGCGGCGCATTCGCGCGCATCGCCTTGGGATCGTCGACCAGCTCGCCGAGCACGCCCTCGACTCGCAGCTTGACCGCATTGGTCTGGGTCTGACCGACCTTGCCGTAGGCGGTGTACGTCACGACGATCCCCGGCATCACGAGCTCCCCGAGCTCCCATGCCGCGACCTCCATCTCCCACTCGCGGATCGTGCGGCCGTCCCCCGATGGCAGGTCCTTCGACTTCTTGCGGAGCACCTCGAACGCCGTGCCGAGCTGGATCGGCTCGGCGAGGTTGACGACCACGCCTGCGCCGTACGTCGCCTTGACGAACACGTTGAACTTGCCGCCGAGCCGGACCACGGTCGGGCTCGCCGCGGCGGAGACCTGCGGTGCGCTGTCGTCGGTCGGGATCTGGACGATGATCGGCCCGGACGAGCCGGAGCCCGCGGAGCCTGACCCGGCGGAGCCTGACCCGGCGGAGCCTGACCCGGCGGAGCCCGAGCCCGCGCCTGACCCAGCGGAACCCGAACCGGAACCTGGATCGTCCGACCCCGCGGATCCAGCCGAGCCCGCAGAGCCCGAGCCCGGATCCCATTGAGCCGCCGCTTCACCCGCGACCAGCGCGGCGATCGCGAGCGCGAGGACGGCGCGCTTCATCCGTGTGCCATCCTCTTCGCGCGGGTCTTGAAGAACGCGATCAGCGCGTCGACGTACGACTCGTCGGTCCGGATCTCGACCGTGTCGAGGTTCAGCCGGCGCAGCGCCAGATCCCGCGCCATCCTCGCTTGCTGGGCACGCCGCTCGAAGTCGCGACCGGCGAAGCCGCTGGTATCGAGCTCGACCAGCTCGCCGGACTCGAGGTCCTCGAGCACCAGCAAGCCGATCCGCGGCAGCGATTGCTCGAGCGGGTCGCCGACGACCACCGGCACGATCTCGTGGCGCTGGCGCGTGATCCGCATCGCGCGCTCCCAGCCCTCCGAGAGGAAGTCTGACACCAGGAACACAACCGATCTGCGGCGCGCGATCTTCCCGAGCAGGTCGAGCCCGACCGCGAGGTTGGTGCCGCGGGAGGTTGGCTCGAACGCGAGGATCTCGCCGATCACACGCAGCACGTGCCGGCGGCCCTTCTTCGGCGGGACGTAGCGCTCGACCTTGTCCGTGACGATGAACAGGCCGACGCGGTCGTTGTTCTTGATCGCCGAGAACGCCACCACCGCGGCCAGCTCCGCCGCGAGATCGCGCTTCGACTCTCCGCGCGAGCCGAAGTAGCCCGAGGCGCTCATGTCGATCAGGAGGTTGACCGTACGGTCGCGCTCCTCGACGAACTGCTTGACGTGCGGTGCGTTCATCCGCGCCGTGATGTTCCAGTCGATCGAGCGAACATCGTCGCCAGGGTAGTACGGGCGGACGTCGCTGAAGATCAGGCCGCGGCCCTTGAACACCGAGTGGTACTGGCCCGCGAGCTGTTCGTTGACGAGCCGGCGCGCCGCGATCTCGATCTTGCGCGCCTTCTTGAACAGCTCCGCGGTGGTCAGCGCCATGCTTCAGGGCACCGGCAGGTACTCGAAGATCCGGCGCACGACGTCCTCGGAGCTGACCTCCTCGGCCTCGGCTTCGTAGGTCACCGACACGCGGTGGCGAAGCACATCCAGCGCGATTGCCTTGATGTCATCGGGCGTGACGTAAGCGCGATGGTTGATGAATGCGAGCGCGCGGGCCGCCGACGCGAGACATAGCGTCGCGCGTGGCGAAGCGCCGATCTCGATCAGCGGCGCGAGCTCGGCGAGCCCGTATTCCCGCGGCCGGCGCGTCGCCTGGACCACGTGGACGATGTAATCGCGCACGCGATCGTCGATGTAGATCGAGGCGACCACGCGACGCGCGATCCGGACCTGCTCGATCGACGCGACCTCGCTGGCCGACGGGATGTCGAGCGAGCTCATCCGGTCGAGCATCGCGCGCTCGTCACTGGCGGTCGGGTAGCTGACCTTGATCAGCAGCATGAAGCGATCGAGCTGCGCCTCGGGCAGCGGGAACGTGCCCTCCTGCTCGATCGGGTTCTGGGTTGCGAGCACGAGGAACGGATCCGGCAGCGGATGCGTCATGTCGCCGATCGTGACCTGGCGCTCCTGCATCGCCTCGAGCAGCGCGGACTGCACCTTGGCCGGTGCACGATTGACCTCGTCGGCGAGCACGAGGTTCGCGAACAGCGGGCCACGCTTCTGCGTGAACTGCCCGGTGTGCATGTTGTAAATGATCGTACCGGTGATATCGGCCGGCAGCAGATCAGGCGTGAACTGGATGCGCGAGAACGACGCGTTGATCGTCTGCGACAGCGTCTTCACCATCAGGGTCTTCGCGAGGCCCGGCACGCCCTCGATCAAGCAGTGGCCACCGGTCAGCAGGCCGATCATCACGCGCTCGACCATCTCGCGCTGCCCGACGACCACGCGACTAACCTGCGCGAACACGTCGTCGAGGAAGGCGCTGGTCTGGCGAACTTCTTCGGTCAGCTGATGGACGTCGATCCCGTGTCCCGGACGCTGTCCCGGCCCCTCCATTCCCGGCCCGGGCAGCGGGGCGGCGGGAATCGCGACGTGAGGGCCCGAGGTGTTCTCTCCGACGGCGGGTGGCTCGCCCAGGGGCGTCGCCGTTGGAAATGGATCGCGCAAGGTATCCATGGACCTATCAACGATTACACGGATCGAGACCCCGTGCCCGTGCGCATCCCCCGCGGCGCAAAAAACTTCTGGATCCCGGACGACGCTCCCTCCGCGCCAGGTATCTTCGCCGGCATGGCGGACCAGCCCGTGCAGTCACTTCACCCGGTCGACTTCTCGACGCACGTGCTGTCGCTCGCGTCGACCGCGTTCATCGCGCTCGGCAAGATGCCGGCACCGGATGGTGAACAGTTGTCGCTCGATCTCGAGACCGCACGTCACCTGATCGACGTGCTCGGGATGCTCGAGGTCAAGACCAAGGGCAACCTCGACGACGCAGAACAGAAATTGCTCGGCAGCCTGACGTACGATCTGCGCGTCGCGTTCGTCGATGCCCAGCAGGCGCAACCGAACACGTGAGTCAGATGCGCCGCTGGGTCCTGCCACTCGTGCTCGCGTGCGCATGCCGCGAGGTCGACGCACCGGAGGGTGTGCATCCCGAGGCGGCCGAGGCCGCGAAGGCGCCGCGCATGCTCTACCCCAGTGCGCCAGGCTCGTTCGTCGAGCTGATCAAGAGCGTGCGCCATGGTGTGGTGTCGATCCGCTCGACGCAGCCCGTGAAGTCGGGCCCCGCCGCGATGTTCCCTGGCGCCACCGACGCGATCGCCGACGTCGCACTCGGCACCGGGTTTCTGATCGAATCGAAGGGCGTGTTCGTGATCACCAATGATCACATCGCCGCCGCCGCAACGGATCTGGTCGTCGGCCTGCCCGATGGCAGCGAGCTGCCAGCCCGGGTGGTCGGCCGCGATCCCAAGCTCGATCTCGCGCTGCTCTCGATCGACGCGCCGCGCTTACGTGCCCTGCCGCTCGGCAACTCGGATCACGTGTCGGTCGGTGAGTGGGTCATCGTGCTTGGTAATCCCTTCGGCGACGAGGTCAACGCGTCCGCCGGCATCGTGTCCGCCACCGGGCGCGAGGCCGCGGGCTCGTTCATCGTCGGCCTCGGGATGAGCTACCGCACGCACCTGCAGATCGACACCCGCGTCCACCGCGGCAACACCGGTGGGCCGGTGGTCGACGCGTCCGGCCAGGTGATCGGCGTCGCCGTCACCAACCAGGACCGCCCCGGCGAGCTCGCGTTCGCGATCCCGAGCAACCGCGTGCGCGAGATCGTGACCACCCTCCGTGAGCACGGCCAGGTCGCGCGCGGCTGGCTCGGCGCGAAGGTCGCGCCGGTGACCCGCGAGCTCGCGACGGAACGGCAGATGCCGAGGACCGAGGGCGCGCTGGTCACCTCGATCGAGCCAGGGTCTCCGGCCGCACGCTCTGCGCTGCGCAAGGAGGACGTCATCCTCCGGTGGGACGACAAGCTGGTCGACCACGCGTCCCTGCCCTGGGTCGTCGCGAACACTCCCGTCGGTACGCCGATCAAGATCGTCGTGTGGCGCAGCCGCGCCGAGCACGAGCTCGCGATCACGACCGAGCGAATGCCCGAATAACGCGATCAAACGCGACCGCGCCGACCATCACCGGCTGACGGCCCTTACCTCGCCGCAACCCGATCTGTTCGCAGGGGGCACCGGATAGCACCGGGGTCTGCGGTCCTACACGCCCCGGGGCTTGAGCCGATTCGAGACCCGAGCCCCATGATCGCCACGCGCTTGCTGTTCGTCGTCCTCGTCGCCCTCGCCGCAGGTTGCGTCGTCGACGAGCCTGTCGAGGTCGACCTCGACAGCGGCCAGCTCGTTCCGTGCACCCGCGGCGAGTTCCGCTGCCTGGTCGAGCTTTCCCAGGGCACCGACACCGACGACGCCGCCGCACTCGCAGGCCCGCGCGGCCTCGGCGTGCCGGAGCTTACCGAGGCCTACAGCATCCCCGCAGCGACCGGCTCGCCCACCATCGCGATCGTGACGGCGTATGGCTACTCGCGGCTCGAGGCCGACCTCGCCGCCTACCGGACGAACTTCGATCTCCCGGCGTGCACCGTCGCGAACGGCTGCCTCCGGATCGTCGATCAGCGTGGTGGCAGCGCTCTGCCTGCCGAGTCGCCGCTCGACAACGACTGGAGCATCGAGACCATGCTCGACGTCGACATGGCGAGTGCCGCCTGTCCGCGCTGCAAGCTGCTCGTCGTGCAGGCCGCCGATGCGGGCCTTGGCCTGCTCGAGGGCCAGGACACGGCGGTCGCGCTCGGCGCGACGGTGATCAGCAACAGCTGGGGGCGCGCCGAAGATGGGCGCTCGCTCGCCGGTAACGAACGCTACTTCGATCACCCCGGTGTCGCGATCTTCGCGGCCGCGGGCGACCTCGGCTACGACGGCGGCGGCGTCGGCGCCTCGTACCCGGCGACCTCGGCCCATGTGATCGCCGTCGGTGGCACGCGGCTCGAGCGCGAGAACGACAGCGCACGCGGCTACACGGAGAGCGTGTGGACGAAGGGCGGCAGTGGCTGCAGCCTCACGATCGCGAAGCCCGACTACCAGCCGGCCTCGCCGTGCGGATTCCGCGCATCGGCGGATCTCGCCGCCGTCGCCGACCCCGCGACCGGCGTCGCGATCTATCACTCACGCGCCGGCGGCGGCTGGCGGGTCGTCGGCGGCACCAGTGCCGCGGCCCCGCTCGTCGCCGGCATCTTCGCCGCCGCGGGCCACGGCCATCGCAATACCAAGTCGCTCGCCGTCGATCCCGGCAGCTTCCACGACATCACCAGCGGCAAGAACGGCAGCTGCGGCTCGCTGCTGTGCGAGGCTGGCAGCGGCTGGGACGGACCGACCGGCTTCGGCACGCCGAACGGTAGCGTCCTCGCCCAGTCCGTCGTGCCGATCGTCGTGCCGGACCCACTCCTCGGTCCCGTGCCTCCGACCGACGAGGCAGCGGGCTGCAGCACCTCGACAAGCGCCAGCGGCCTCGCGGTCGCGCTGCTGATCGCGGTGCTGATTCCGCGGCGGCGGCGGCGGGGCCGTTAGTTCAGGCGGTCCTCGGACGGATTGAGATAGCGCGCGAACACGGTCTTGGTCCCGATCGCGCCGAAGTCGACGACCACCTTCTGATCCTTGCCGATGCCCGACACCGCGAGCACGCGGCCCGGTCCGAGCGCGGCATGCGAGACCGGTGCGCCGATGCCAAACGGTGCGTTGGGATCTTCGGGTGTCGCGCCCGGCCCATCGACCCGATACACCGGCTCGTCGGCCTCGTACTCCGCGCGCTGATCGAAGTCGTCGCGCTTGCCACCTGTCCCACGCGCCCAGCCCTGGCGGCGGTTCGTCCGCGGCGCCCAGTTGCCATCGACCACCCGCGGCCCCTTGGGCACGTGGGTGCGGCGAGCCGCGGCGAGGCACCCCGGCGGCAGATCATCGAGGAACCGCGACGGGGTCTGCATCCGGAACTCGCCCCACACGCGCCGCGTGCGGGCGTGCGTCAGCACGAGCTGCTCGCGAGCGCGGGTGATCGCGACGTACGCGAGCCGGCGCTCCTCCTCGAGCGCGGCATCCTCGCTCGTGCCTTCGCGCTCCCGGAGCGATGGGAACAAGCCGTCCTCGAGCCCCGCGAGGAACACGATCGGCCACTCGAGCCCCTTCGCGATGTGGATCGTCATCAGCACGACCTGCTCGCTGGAGGTCTGGTCGCTGGCCGAGGACAGCGCGATGCGCTCCAGGAAGTCGTTCACCGTGCCGGGCTGGCCGTCGCCATCATCGTCGTTACTGGGCGCTTCGCCCGGCTCCGTCGCGGGGCCCTCGTCGTCGAAGTCGGAGGCAGTGGTGACCAGCTCGGCGAGGTTGTCGAGCCGGTCGCGCGCCTCGGCGGTGTCGTCGGCCTCGAGCTTCGCGCGCATGCCGGTGCGCTCGATCACCTGGATGATGGTCTCGGCGACCGAGGCACCCTGCGCGATCACGTCCGCCAGGCCCTCGATCAGCTCCACGAAGCCCGCGAGCTTCTTGCGTGGCGCGGCGCCGAGGCCGGAGACCTCGCCGCGTGCGCCGAGTCGCGCCGCATCGATCAGGCCGCTGCCGTTGGCGCGCGCCGCCGCGCGTAGCCGATCCACCGTGGTGTCGCCGATGCCACGCGCGGGCACGTTGACGATTCGCTCGCACGCCGAGTCCGCCGCGGGGTTGCCGAGCAGCCGGAGATACGCGACGACGTCCTTGATCTCCTTGCGCTCGAAGAACGAGACCGCGCCGACGACCTTGGCCGGAACGCGCGCCGCGCGCAGGTGCTCCTCGAGCACGCGCGACTGCGCGTTGGTGCGGTACAGGATGGCGATGTCGTTGGGCGACAGCGGGCCGTCGTCGATCAGGCGGCGGATCGACTGCGTGATGAAGTACGCCTCGCCGCGCTCATCCCCTGCCTGGTAGGTCTCGATCGGCTCGCCCATCCCCTTGTCCGTCCACAGCGCCTTGGCATGGCGATCCACGTTCTTGTGGATGATGCCGTTGGCCGCGTCGAGGATGGTCTGGGTGGAGCGGTAGTTCTGTTCGAGCTTGATGACCTTCGCGTCGGGAAAGTCGCGGTCGAAGTCGAGCAGGTTGCGCGGCTCGGCCCCGCGCCACGCGTAGATCGACTGGTCGTCGTCGCCGACGACGGTCAGGTTGCGCGTGGCTCCCGCGAACCGGTTGACCAGGTCGTACTGGACGCGGTTGGTGTCCTGGAACTCGTCCACCAGCACGTGGCGGAACTTCATCTGCAGCTGGCGTGCGGTGGCCTCGTCCGAGAACAGCGCGAGCACCTTCAGTAGCAGATCGTTGAAGTCGACCGCGTTCTCCTTGGCCAGCTGCGCCTGGTAGAGCGGGTAGATCCGATCGATCACGTCGTCGTAGGTGCCCGTCTTCTGCGTGCGCGGGTCGACGCCGCGGTTCTTCGCCCGGTCGATGCGGGACAGGATGGTGCGCGGCGACACCTCGTCGCTCAGCGCGGTCTCCTTGAGCAGGCGCTCGATCAGCTTGACCTGGTCGTCGTCGTCGAAGATCACGAAGCTGCGGGTCAGCCCGACCTTGTCGGCATAGCGCCGCAGCAGCCGCGCGCAGGTGGAGTGGAACGTGCCGATCCACATTGCGTCCGCCGCGCCTCCGAGCATCTCGCGCAGACGGTGGCGCATCTCGCCGGCGGCCTTGTTGGTGAACGTCACCGCGAGGATGGCCCACGGCTCGATGCCGCTCTCGACCAGCCGCGCGATCCGCTGGACCAGCACGCGCGTCTTCCCGGTCCCCGCGCCGGCGAGCACCATCATGGGCCCGTCACCGTGGTCGACCGCCGCTCGCTGCTCTTCGTTCAGTGGAACCTGATCCACACCGGGTGCATAGCACCCGACGCTGACACCCGGCGGCTCAGAACGTCAGGCGGGCACCAAACTGCAGATAGCCCGGCCGGTAGCGCGCGTTGGTGTTGCGAAAGTTCGGGTTGGTCCCGATCGGCACCGAGGTCTGATCGCCATCGGCATCGATGTACTTGACCCACGTCAGGTCCTCGTAGGTGCCGCCCGCGACCGGGTTGGCGCTCTGCTCGTAGCTGGTGCGGTCGCGCGACGAGGTCTGACGTACGCTCGGCGCGTAGTTGTCGTCGACGCCGGCGACGCCCTGGCGGTTGTAGACGTTATAAGCGTCGGCGAACACCTCGACCTTCATGGTCTTGCTGATCTTGCGGCCGTAGCCGACATGGAGGTCCACGCCATGGTCGAAGTCGGTGCGACCCATCTGACCGCGCGGCAGCAGGAACGATTCGTTGGGCCCGTACAGGTAGTGGGCCGCGAGCGCGTTCTGCGGCACGCCCGACAGCGCGCGGAGGCGCGTACCGACGGTCAGGTCGCTCTTCTTGAAGGAAAATGTGTAGTAGCCGTCGAGCTTGATGTAATGCGGTCGGTCCTGCGGCAGCGGCCCGAATCGGTTCGCGAGCAGCTCGACCAGGTCGTACTGCGACGAGATGTTCGGATCGATCTGGCCGTTGTCGTACGAGATCAGGCCAGGGTAATTGCCGGTGGTCTTCGAGAACGTATACGAGCCCTGGACGTAGAGCTGCTTCGAGAACCGGCGGGTCACCGTGAACACCAGCGCGGTGTAGTCGCGCTTCGGCTTGTCGAACGAGTTGATGCCTTTGTAGAGCTCGAGCTGCGAGGCCAGCCGCGCCTGCTCGATCACGTCCTCGGTGGCCGCGATCTGCTGCTCGAGCCGGCGCTGCTCGTCCGCCGCCCACTCACCCGGGTTCGCGATGATGTACGTCTGCGCGCCGTCGGTCGAGACGTCCTCGATCACGCGGCCCATGCGGCGGTTCTGGAACGACACGCCGATCTTGAGATCGTCGAGCAGCTCGTACTCGAACCCGCCGATGATCTCGTCCATGTACTGCGGCTTGATGCCGGGCGCGATCAGCACGCCACTCGCGCCGATCATGCGCTCGCTCGTCGCGGCCACCCCGTCGACGCAGCCGTTGCCGTTCGGGCCACCGATCCGGCCGTCGCTCGCGCCGCACTGCCCCGCCCCGAACGTCTGCTCGAAGTTGACCTCGCCGCCGAACGCGCGGTCGTTGATGTCCATCGGGATCGATTCGTAGAACCGTCCCCAGTGGGCGTAGATCTTCGAGCGACCTTCCTTGGTCCAGTCGTAGAGCAGTCCGAGCCGCGGGGCGACGAGCCCGGTCAGCGTCATCGCGTTCTTGTCGAGCTCCTGGCCGGTCAGTGGGTCGGTGCGATTCTGCAGGAAGCTCGCGTAGCGCAGCCGCTGCTCCTCGTAGCGCACGCCCGCGTTGAGCGTCAGGTTGGGCTGGATCTGCCACGAGTCGCGCAGGTACGCCGACCAGTTCTGGGTGTTGCCATGGATCCGCGTCCCGTCGGCTCCCGGCTCTCCCGAGATCTGGTCACATACGTAGTTGATCCTCTCGGGGACGGGTTCCATGCTCTCCGGATCGGGGGTCCCGCACAGCTCCGTGAACCGTCCCATCGGCTCGACCTCGCCATCGCGGCCGAGCAGCTGGACCCAGCGGTTGACGTGGATCTCGTTGTTGCCGACGAAGTTCTGGATGAACGCGCCGCCCGAGTACGCACGGATCTTGTCGGAGACGTTGTCCTCGATGTCGAAGCCGCCCTTGATCTCGTGGCTGCCCGCGGCCTTGACCCGCTGGGTGATCCCGACCTTCGCGCTGCGGCGCTGCTCGGTGTCGCTCGTGATCGAGCCCGGCCCGCCGATCACGTACGGCACCCGGTCCATCGGACAGTTGACCTCGAGGTACGGATAGTCGTCGCCCTGCCCGAGCACGCCGAGGTCCCTGCAGCCCGCCTTCACCGCAGGGCTCTCGTTGAAGCCCTCGGCGAGGATGCCGAGGCTCGACAGGTACAGCACCTGGAGCGGCTCGTTCTCGAGCGATGGCGTGTACGCGTTGCTCTCGATGTGATCGCGATGCCAGCCGATGACGGCCTCGAGCTCCGTCTTGTTGTCGTTGAGCTTGGTCGTCCACTTCGCCGAGATGTCGGTGATCAGCGTGTTGCCCTTGCTGCCCGAGCTCGCCGGTCCAAAGATGCCGGGGCTCTGGCCGTACGCGGGCAGCGCCTGGAACGTGACCTGGCCCTGGTTCTCGGGGTTCGCGGCGTAGTTCAGCTTGGTCAGCACGTTCAGCTGGCGCGACGTGTTGTGTCGGACCTCGCTGTCGACGAGATCCGTGATGTAGAAGCCGGTCTCGGGGTCGATGTCCGCGATGCTATCGGCGTAACCGCCGCTGGCAGGCAGCGCCTTGAGACACTCGGACAGCTTGCCGTTGTCCATCAGCACCCGGCAGTCGGTCTGACGCTTGACGGTGCGGGTGACGTCGGTGCGTGCGATCCGTGGGGCGACGCCGACGAAGAACCACAGCTTGTCCTTGATGATCGGGCCGCCGAGCTCGAACCCGATGTCCGCGACGTAGCCAACGTTGGTGGTGGCGTCGATCGATGTCGCGTTCTGCGGTGTCTCCTTCGCCCCAAATGTCAGCAGCCCCGGCTGGTAGGTCGAGAAGATCGAGCCCTTGAGCTCGTTGGAGCCGCTCTTGGTGACGACATTGACGACGCCGCCCGTCGCGCGCCCGAACTCGGCGTTGTAGCCGCCCGTGATGACCTCGATCTCCTCGATGAAGTCGTTGATCACCGGCGAGCCGACCGTGCCGTACGTCAGGCCGGTCGTGTTGACGCCATCGACGTAGTACTGATTCTCGAGCGACGACGAGCCCGAGAACGACACGCCGGCGCCATCGTTCTGTGAGCCTGCCGCCGCGCCGAGCGTGGCCTCGAACGTGCGGCCCGGGACCGGCACGTTCCTCAGGTAGTTCTTGTCGATCGTGACGCCCTGCGCGGTCGACGTCGGGTCGATCGTCGGCGCGGTATCATCGATCCTCACGACCTCGCCGCCCCCGGCCTCGTTGGCGTCGAGCTTTTGATACACGGGCGTCGTCTTGTTGACGCCGACGTTGATGCCCGCGCGCTCCAGCTTGAGCTTCAGGTAGAAGAACGTGACCAGGTACTGCCCCGGCGGCAGTGGCGCGATCTTGTAGAACCCGTTCTCGTCGGTGAACGCGGTCTGTTCGCCCTGCAGCGAGGTTGACGACACCAGCACCGTGACGCCGATCAGCTTGTCGCCGGTCCGCGCGTCGGTCACCGTGCCCTGGATCGCACCGGTCGTGCTCGATTGCGCGCGCGCGGTCGCGGGGTCAAGCGCGTGGGCGCCGAGGAGTCCGAACAATCCGAGCGTCGCGGCGATCAACAGCTTGTTCGTCATGGGGTGCTCCGGGTTCAGGGTCCGGTCATGAAGTCGTATTCGAGCGGCGCGACCAGCCCCTTGCCGAACGTGTCGGTGACGGTCGTCGGGATCGTGATGACGTAGGCGGTATTGGCGGCCAGCGCGCCGGTGAAGTTGATCTGGATGATCCCCGCCATTGGCGACGTCACGGTGAACGCGGTGAACGGGGCGCCGTTGCGGGTCATCGTGATGTTCGCCAGCGAGCCGGGCGCCAGCGTGGTGTTGGCGAGCAGCTGCGCGTTGGTCACCGTGCGGTCGACCATCGTCTGGCCATCATCGAAGGGCAGCTGACCGTCGTTGAACCCGAGCGGGGTGATCAGCATCGCCTCGCTGCGGAACGTGAACGCGCTAACGTCGCCAGGCGTGCACGACTGCGTGATGTCGCCACCGGGCGGCGCACACACCGGAACATCCTGCTTGTCGACGACCTCGGCCGCGAACGCCAGCTGGCAGCTCGCGCTGGTCGGCATCGGGCCGTCGGGGGCGAGCACGATCGCGGGGCCGAGCGCCTCGAACCCACCCTCGGCCGGCTTGTTCTGGTCGCCCGATGGGTTCCAGTAGCTCGCCTCGAGGTTGATCGGCACGACCAGCGCCTCGTCGCACACGATGCCGACCGAACCGGCGATCAGCCGCGTGTTGTCCGCGCCGCCGTCCTCGTTGAGGTCCTTGATCCCGACCGGCTCGCCGATCCCGACGATGTCGGTCTCTCGCGCGCAGCCGCCTTCGTTCTTGCAGATGCAGATCGCCCGCGCATCCACCGCACAGGTCCGGGGCAGCACGTCGTTCGGGGCCGCACAGCGCGAGATGTCGTCCGGATCCGCCTTGACCGGGACGCGGTCGAACACGTCGTCGTCAACGATGCCTCGGCACTCGACCTCCTCGAGGTTATTGCCGCGCAGCAGCTCGTCGATCACGATGCGGAACGTCTGCATCTGGACCGCCGCATGGGTGACCTCGCGCACCTGCTCGGCGGTGGCCAGCGGGTGGCTGCCGAACGCGAACACGCGGCGCTCGTCGGTGGCCCCAGGGTTTCCCGGGTCGGTGATGACGTTCTCGTCCATCAGGACCTGCCGGATCATCGGCGGTCCCTCGGGATTGAGGTCGGTGGTGCTCGCGGTGCCGGTGCACGCGACGAACAGGACCGCGAGCGCGAGCGGCACGAGCCGCCTCAGGACCGTATACATAGCCTGATCTACTCCCCTTCTTGCACGGTATCACCGTGCGGGAGCGCGCGATACGAAGTCGCGATCACCCGGGGTGACAGCGTTATCGAGGGGTCGCCGAGGCTGTCGCAGACAACAAAAAACCGCGGTCGGCGAGACGCCAGACCGCGGTCACGCGTCACGACCTGGGTCAGGGCCCGGTGGCCTTGACCTCTTCCTTGATCTTCAGCGCGATCTTGATCTCGTCGTGGTTCTCGTCGGTCGCGAGGCCACGAATGGTGTCCATCGCCGACACGACGTGGGTCCAGGGGACCGACGGCGCGAAGTCGACGAACACGACCTTCTCGGCCCCCGCCCTCAAGGCATCGAGCTTGGGACGCAGGAAGTTCTGCACCTCGGCGAGGCGCATCGTCTGATCCTTCGAGCCATCGTTGATCGTGACGTCGAGGCTGGGCTCGACCCGGATGTTCAACTGGCTCGCGTTCGGGTCCGGCATCTCGTTCTCGGTGATCTTCCGCGGTACGTTCAGCGTCTCCATCTTCATCATGATCGGCATGACGACGAGGAAGATGATGAGCAGCACGAGGAGGACATCGATCAGTGGAGTGACGTTGATCTCGCTCTGAACGGCGCCGGGCTTTCCGCCCCCTGATGACATCCCCATGCTACTGCTCCTTCTCCTCGGCGATCGCGAGATCGAGGGTCTGCTGCTGCATGGTCTTGTTCATGTACTCGAGCACCGGGTAGATGGTCTCGTACGTGACCTCGTTGTGCGCCTTGATGTAGACGCGGCCGACGCCTTCCTCGTTCTTCGGCGCATCCCACGCGGCCCGGATCTGGTTGTCCATCTCCTTGAGCGTGGCGTCGTTGATCGGCCCGAGGTTGGTCTTCTCGACATACAGGTTGCCGTCCTTGTCGACCGAGACCACCGGTTGCTGCTTGTCGGGCTCCTGCGAGAAGTTCTTCGCCGTGGGGAGCGTGACCTCGTGACCGCGTCCCATCACGAGCGTCATCAGCATGAAGATGATGAGCAGCACCAGCATGACGTCGACCAGCGGCGTCACGTTGATGTCGTTGCGGACGTGATCGAGGTGGGCCTTCCGGGTCGAGAGCCGGCGAGCACGCGGATTTCCGCCTCCGCCGCTCACGACTACGCCCGGCCCTCGCGCAGCACGTAGTCGATGAACTCGCTCGACACGTCGTTCATATCGATCACGTAGAGCTCGACGCGCGACGTGAAGAAGTTGAACGCCATGGCGGCGATGATGGCGACCGCGAGACCGAGTGCGGTCGACACGAGCGCCTCGGAGATCTTCGGGCCGATCGCCTGGATGGTCACGGCACCACCGTCGAGCAGCTGGAAGGTTCCGAGAATACCGATGACGGTGCCGAGCAGACCGATGAACGGCGTCGCGGAGGCGACCGTGCCGAGGTACGCGAGGCCCTTGCGAAGGTTGGAGGTCTCGCGCTCCTTGACGCGCTCGAGGGCGCGGTTCACGGAGTCTACGAGATCGAAGTTCCCGACGTCGTCGGGCCCGTTCGCGCCAGCCTTGAGCGCCTCGCGGCCCTGGATCAGCGCGGTCAGGCCGGCCTCCATGACCTTCGCGACCGGGCTCTTCTGCATCGAGCGCGCGGCGTTGAGCGCCTCGTTGGTCTTGTGCTGGCGAAGGAACTCGCCGAGTGCCTGGACGTAGCGAATGCTCTGGTCACTCGCCGCTCGATACGTCACGAGGCGTTCCGCGATGACGTAGAACATGTAGACGGACATACCGATGGTGAGGACCGTGATGATCTTCACCACGATGCTCATCTGGTCCCAGAGATGTAACGGATCGAGTCCCATGGCACTTTCCTTTGCGTTGCTACGTCACCGTTGAGAATAGACGAAGGTCACCGCGGTGCAGACGGGCACGGCCTTGCCGTTGACCATGTACGCCTTGTACCGCCAGCTGCGCATCTCGCGCTGGATCTTGTTGTCGTAGGCCGAGAAGCCCGTGCTCTTCAGCTGGCTGATCGACGCGATCGCGCCGTCGACCGAGATGCAGAGCTTGAACGTGCCGATGATGCGGTCCTTGCCGGAGCGCTGGATCTCGGTCTTGGTCACGTCGTCCGGCACGATGTTCTTCTCGCCGGCGATCCGCTGACCTTCGAGCATGGTCGGCGCGACGTTCTGCGGCGGGGGCGGCGGAGGTGGCGGAGGTGGCGGAGGTGCCGGCGCGACCGGACCCGGGCCATCACCGCCGGGGCTGTTCTCGTCACCGGTCTCGTCGTCGCCGTCCGGGTTGTATGGCGCCGAGCTGGTGGAGGTCTCCGTGGTCTGCTGCTTCTCGATCTTGACCTGCTGGATGAGGTCGCGGACCTTCATCTTCTTCGGCTGGATCTTGACGTCCTGCGGTTTCGCGCCGCCCTTGAGCGGCGGCGGTGGCGGCGGTGGCGCAGGGGCGATCGCCAGATCAGCAGTGCTCTTCGGTGGATCGAGCCGCTCGATCTCCCAGATCGACTTCGCCCACATCGTCACGAACAGCACCACGTGGATCGCGGCGACCGTCGCGAGCAGCGGACCCGCCCACTTTGGCGCCTTGCGCTTCTTGTCCGCGGCGAACGCGCCAAACATCGACGCGTCGGCTGTGGAGGCCGCCACCGGGGCGGGCTTGCGGTACGGGCTGGCATCGCCAGCCTCGCGGATGAACGGGGTGGTCTTGTCGTCGTCGATCGGGGGCTTTGGCATATCGCGGGCTCCTGGGGGCGATTCTAGCCGCCGGCCGTTCCGGCCGGGCCCCCCGACATGGACGGGGAGGAGGGGGTTGTGGGGGTGCTCGCGCCCGAGCCTTGGCCCTTCAGCAGCTTCGCCTTCTCGCTTAGAACGCGCGTGTGCGACTGGAGGTCTTGCGCCGTTGCACGATCAATGGCGCCTGCGATCGAGGAGCCCTGGTTGAGCGCCCGGAAGTTGTAGATCGAGGCCTGGAGCCCGAACAGCGACGGGGTGGTGGGTTGGATGACAGCGGCTCGCTGCAGCGCCGACAGGCCGCGATCGGCGAGCTCGATTGCCTCCAACGGGGGGAGGGTTTTCGAGTTCAGCTTGGCCCACGCGACATTGCCAATGAACTGGAAGGACGCGACCTTGGACGTAGGATCCGAGGACAGTTCGGCGACCTTGTTGTACCACTCGATCGACTTGCGCCAGTCGTTGGCTTTCAGATTGATGCCCGCGAGCACACCCATGACGGCGGTATCGGTGGGCTTGGCTGCGAGCCGCTTGCCCCAGTAGTCGAGCGCCTTGTCGTACTGGTTGGTGTCGAGCCACGCCGCGGTCGCCAGCTTGCGGGCGTCCTCGTCGTTGGGGTTCGCTTCCATCCACTTGAGGAAATGCTGCGCGGCATAGTCGGCGATCACCGGCGAGGGCAGCGAGCACATCGTGTTCTTGACGCAGCGGAAGCTGGACGGGCAGATCTTCCGGAGATCTTCTTCCTCTTGGGGCTGTACCGGGGCGGCCGCGACGGCCGAGCCCGAACCTGCAGCCGAATCCGAACCTGCGGCCGAGCCCGCGCTGCCCGAACCCGCGGCAACCGCCGAGCCCGAGCCCGGCGAGCCCGACCCAGCCGCGACGGCCGAGCCCGCGCTCCCAGAACCTTCCGCGGAGCCGGCCTCCGCGACCGGTGCCGGCTTCTTCTTCTTGGGGACCGAGGCTTCCGTGGTGACGTCACCGTCGCACTCTTCATAGTGGCGGTCGCCCGGCTTGACGCAGACCCGCGCTTCGACTTCCTTGACGCCCGGAATCTCGTTACAGACGAACTCGCCCTTGACCCCGAGCAGGACCGGCTTGTCGCTGCCGGCACGCACCAGCTTGGAGTACGTGAGACCGAGGTTGTAGTGGATGATCGGATCGTTGACGGTCTTCAGCGCCTTCTCGTACCCGGCGCTGGCGTCGATGAAGTGCTTTTCGCGGAAGTCGCGGTTCGCGGTGCGATTACGATTGCGACCGTCGAGCTCCTTGCAGCCGGGGACCACGAATAGCGCGACGATCGCGCAGAGGAGGACCGACCGAAAGGTCAATCGCTGGCGGATGCGCGGCGCGCGGTCGGTCAACCGACTCATTGGGCGCGCGAATATACATAGGTGGGTGAGGTGCATCAACCGGCTTTCCACCCGCATGTACTACGTGACGGCGACATCGAATCAACTGGGACGTGACACGTGATGTCACGCAGCCGCCACGACGGCGCAGCCGCGACATGGCGACCCGGGTAGCCGGCGCATCCCGACGGAAGTTCACAGCAGGGCGAACGAGATCGAGATCTCGTAGTTCTCGACGTCGCGCTCGTCCTTGGCAGGGGCCGTCAGACCGAGCGTGCGCTCCTCGATGCACTTGCGGGTCGGCTCGACCAGATCGTCGGTGACATCGCGGAGCTGCACCGTCGTCTTGGTCACCTGGACCTGCTGGTCCTTGACCGTGACGATCAACTGGCCTTCCGCCCGAGGCTTCGGCCCGCGGGCCGCCTTCGGCACGCTGCGGGAGCATTCGTTCAGCACTGCCACCACCTTCTGGGAGATCTCGTGCGTGATGGTCGAGGCGATCTCGGGCTGCTTCGGGCGGCGGGGCGTCGGCACCGGCTGGTTCGGGGCCGCGCCAGTGCGGTGGTCGCGGATCACCTTGCCGTCGACCTCGGTCACGATCGGGTCACTCGCGGATGGCGTGGTCGTGCCCTTCGGGTGGCTGCCGTCCGCGATCGACCCTGCCGGTGGCAAGCGCTTCAGTCGCTCGATCGGCGCCGCGACCGGGTCGTCCGCGACCGGCGCGGGCGCGTCCGGCTGCGCGCGCAACTGGACGTAGATCGCGATCGCGGCGACCAGCACGGCAGCGCCGCCGAACGCCAGCGCGAGCGGTTTGGTCATCATCTGGCGGGCCTCAACCAGGCTCTAGCACGGAGCGGGCGGTGCTTCATCGCTGGCAACGGGAGGCAGCGTGGCGCGGATCACCTCGACGTCGCCGGAGCGCACCCGGTGCAGCTCACCCGCGTCGTCGCGCAGCAGCAGCGAGCCGTCGCCGTCGAGCCCGGCGACCGCACCGAGGACCGCGGTGTCGCGGGTCGAGACCCGGAGCCGGAGGTCGTTCGCCATCCGGGCCTCCCACGCGGGCGCCACCAGCGGGAGCCCCGAGGCGACGTAGCGATCGATCCAGCGCCCGACGTGGATGCAGACCCGATCGATGAACACGTCGCGATCGACCGCGGCACCGGCCGCCTCGTCGAGTGCGATCGCGGTATCGCGTAGCCCGAGCGGTAGCTCCTCGGTCGTCACCAGGTTGACGCCGATCCCGACGATCACGGCCTCGAGCCGGCTGCCCTGGCTCTGCGCCTCGACCAGCACCCCGGCGAGCTTGCGCCGGCCCACCAGCAGGTCGTTGGGCCACTTGAGGACCGCGCCGGCGCCGCACAGCCGGACCGCGTCGCACAGCCCGACCCCGATCGCGAGCGTCAGTGGCGGGACGAGCGCGAGCGGCAGTGGCGGCCGCACGATCGCAGACAGATACAGGCCCGCGCCCGCGGGCGAGGCCCAGACGCGACCGTCGCGTCCCCTGCCCGCGCGCTGGCGATCTGCGACCACGATCGTGCCGTGGCTCGCGCCCGCGCGCGCGAGCCGCGCGGCCTCGTCATTGGTGGAGCCGCACTCCGCGAGATCGATCCGCTGGTGCCCGAGCCAGTGAGGTTTCACGTCCGCACGTCCAGGCCGATGTCGACGGCGGGCGCCGAGTGGGTCAGCGCACCGACGGAGATCAGATCCGCGCCGGCCTTTGCGTAGTCGACGATGGTCGCCAGCGTGATGCCGCCCGAGACCTCGACCATCACCTGCTTGGCGTGGGCGCGCGCGGCGGCGACCTCGACCTGGGCCGGCGTCATGTTGTCGAGCAGGACGATCTCGGTGCCGGCCGCGAGCGCCTCGTCGAGCTCGCCGAGGTTGGTGACCTCGACCTCGATCCGCAGCGGGTGGGGCGCGCGCAGGCGAGCGGCCTCGACCGCAGCACGCACGGAGCCCGCCGCCGCACTATGGTTGTCCTTGATCAGGATGCCGGAGCCGAGATCGAACCGGTGGTTCGAGCAGCCGCCCGCGAGCACCGCCGCCTTCTCGAGCACGCGATATCCCGGCGTCGTCTTGCGGGTGTCGACCACGCGCGCCTTGGTTCCGACGACCGCATCCGCGTAGCGCCTCGACAGCGTCGCGACGCCCGACAGCCGCTGGACGAAGTTGAGCGCCGTGCGCTCGGCGCCGAGCACCGTATGCGCGGGCCCGCGTACGGTCAGCAGCAAGCCACCGCGATCCACGCGCGCGCCGTCCGTGGCGTGCCACTCGAGCTCGATCGTGGAATCGACCAGGCTGAACACCGCGGCCGCGATGTCGAGCCCGAATGCGACGATCGACTCGCGCGCGTTCATCTCGGCGACCACGACGCGGCTGTTGGAGCCGAGCGTCACCTGCGACGTCACGTCACCGCGCCCCAGATCCTCGTCGAGCGCGAGCTCGATGAGACGACGTACCGCCGGGATCGCGGCGAGCCCACGACGGCCCAGAACTTCACCCATATCGCGCGCAGCATACACATTCGCACGCACGATCGATCACGATCCTGCATGTGGTTGCCACGGCCCGGCGGCGGACCCATGGTGACCGCATGGCCGACGACGCCCTCGCCACCCGGACCGCGTGCGTGATCGCTGGCGCATCGCCCGACGACGTTGCGGCGATCGGTCGCACCGACCAGATCGCGCTGCGCGAGAACAAGCTCGGCACGTTGATCACGGGCCGTCCCGGCGGGCTGGTGATCGACTACGCCGCCGAGCTCGCCGGTCCCGTCTACGACATCATGTACAGCGCGAAGACTGGCTGGTTCTCGGTCACCGTGTTCCAGGGGCTGACCCAGACCCGGCGCTGGGACAACCGCCCCGGTACCGACCCGGGGTATCCCCGGATCGAGGAGGTCCTCGGGGCGACGACGCCGATCGCGATCCTGGCCGCGCTCGACGTGCCGCCGCACGCGATCGGCTATGCCGAAGCCTGAGCTGTCTCAGGACTTGCTGACGTGCTCACCGATCTCGGCGACGTCGTGTTTCAGTTGATCGAACGAGTCGTCCGGGATGAGGTCAATCTTCTGGCGGCTCGGCTTCCACCTGAGGAGCAGGAACACCGAGATGCCGATGCCGGCCAGCGCCACCAGCAGGTAGCTCGCCCACGTGACCAGGCCGACCGCGACCAGCCCCGCGACGATCGCGTGGCCGAGCAGCATCGCGCTGACGGACCCGACGCCGACGGCGATCGTGACGCGCATCAGCGTCAGCTTGAGCTCCGTCATCTCGTGGCTCATCTCCTCCTTGGTCCGGCCGATGTGTCCGGCGGCCAGCTGCTTCACGTCACCGAGCAGGCCGGCCATGAGGGAGGGAGTCGAGGCTTCGTGGATATCGTTTCGTCGAGTCGCCATGAGCGCACCGATCGCAAGTGCCGTGCCCGATGCCTCGTCTGGTGAGGGCCCTCTCGCGTGGGCCCGCGTGGCGGGGCGGCGTTGGAATCGCGTAAGCCTCGACGTGCTCGCCTCGCACGCGTGCGACCGGGCACGCCCGGGCGCCAGCGCTCAGGCTATTTCTTACGCCCAGTGATAGATCGCCCAGCCGCGCCGGCGTGCGTGGCGCCGCAGGCGGCCGTCCGGGTTGATCGCGATCGCGGTCCCGACGCGCTCGAGCATCGGCAGGTCGTTGTAGCTATCCGAATAGAAGAAGCTGGCGTCGAGATCGACCTCGTGACGCGCGGCCCAGGCCTCGGCGAGCGTCACCTTGTGGCGCCCGAAGCACAGCGCGGACGGCCGGCCGGTGAACAGGCCGGCATCGACCTCGAGCTCGGAGGACAGCACGTGGTCGATCCCGACTCCACGCGCGACCGGGCGTGCCGCGTACTGGGTCGAGCCGGTGGCGAGCACGATCAGGTGGCCGGCCTGGCGATGGTGCTCGACCGCGACCCGCGCCGCTGGTGCCACGGCAGGCGCCACGTGATCGCGATGCCAGATCTCGCACTTCGCGATCATCTCGGCCTCGGAGTCGCCCCGCAGATCCAGCGCGAGCTTTTCGAACACCGCATCCATGTCGAGCACGGCGAGCTTGTAGAGCGTGCTCCAGTAGATCGCCTTGGCCACCATCCGTGGCGGCAGCTCGCCGCGGCGATACAGGAACCGGACCCACGACATGCCGGTCTCGACGCGCAGCAAAGTGTTGTCCATGTCGAAGAACGCGGCGACCGTCATCTCTGCACCATCAGCTCGAGGGTCCTTACCAGGATATTCGAGCCTGCGTGCGTGAGCGTGCCCGCGAGGATGGAGCCGGTGGCGGAGCGCATCCAGCCGAACAGCAGGCCGGGAAAGAACGTCGCGATGTTGCGCGGATCACCGGCCTTCGGGAGGTGGATCAGGGCGAACGCGATCGACGTCAGCAGCAGCGCGAGGCCGATCCCGCCGCCGAGCCACCGCCGCTTCGGTGGGAACCGCTGCTCGAGCAGCCCGAGCAGGAAGCCGCGGAAGAACAGCTCCTCGGGTAGCGCGACGACGATCAGCTGGATCGCGCCGAACTCGAGCGACAGCGTGGTGTCCGGATCGAGCCGGAGCACCGACACGGCGGGTGCGTGCAGCTGGTCGAGCCCGCCATACCGCCCGCACATCCCCGGCGGCACGAGGTGCGCGAGCAGATCGGACTTGCAGGCGATCTCGTAGAACCCGAGGTAGCTGACGACGAACACCGGAAACGCGATCAGCATCGCGATCCCGGCGATCTTGAGCCCGCGCTTGATCGGCTCGGCGTGAAAGCCGTAGCTCTCGAGATCTTCTTTCCGCCACATCGCGACCAGGACGGGCGCGTACAGGAACAGCACGGCCACCAGCGCGGACCCGAGGTGCCCAACCGCCGGCAGCTTGATGTTGATCTGCACCAGCACCGTGACCAGCGCGGCCACAACGAACCAGGTGAGCATCGCGTCGCGACCCGCATTCCGGGGCGACGGCGGTGGTGGCGGCTGCCACGGGCGGTCGGTCACGACGGACCCACCGTACTAGATCACGGCGTGCGGAGCGGCTCGTACGAACCGGTGATCACGACGTCGCCGATCACCTGGGTCTGCAGCTCCGCGACCAAGGTCAGGTTGTCCGCCGCGAGATCAGCGTCGGTCTCGTAGCCCCAGACCTGGACGTACGCGCTCGGCGCGGTCGCGAGCTCGATCACCATGAACAGGCCGTCCTTGCTGGCGGCGGGCTGCTGCGCGTGGCGCTGCGGCAGCCCGACCGATGGCGAGAAGTAGTACGTGTCAGCCCCGGCGACATGGGTCGCCGTGCCCTTCACGCTGGACACCGTGGCGATGAAGTTCGACAGCTCGCTGCCCGCGCAATCGCGCATCGAGCCGGCGAGCACGCCGGTCCCGGGGGTGCGAGCGACGCCGATCAGCGCCGGCAACGTCTGCGCGGTGGTCTTGGACACGCTCTGGATCGCGCTCAGCGTCTGGTTCGCCATGCTGGGAGCAACGGTCTGGTTGAGCAGCAGCGTGTCCATCGCGTCCGGGTGCGTCATCTTGAAGCCGAACCGCTTGGTCCCGACCGGGATGGTGACGGTGACCTTTGCTTCCCCATCCGCCGTGTAGGCCGAGCCGAACGGAGCCGACTGGTCCTGGTTCGGGAACACCGTCACCGACGCGTTCGGCACCGCGGCGCCGCTCTGGAAATCACGCACCGTGGTCGCGAGCTCGACCGCGACGGTGGTGGCCACGTCCGCGGCCGGCTTGTTGAGGCAGGTAAGATCCGCAGGGCCGACCTCCACCCAGTTATCCGGGCTGGCCTCGTTGTTCGCCTTGAGGGCCGCCGTCGGCTTGTCGAAGCCGTGCGAGACGGCTCCAGCAGCGTCGGGCGTGGGGTCGTCGCTGCCACCGCAGGCAGCCAGGGACAGGGGCAGGGACGCGAACACGAAAAACAATGATAGGCGCATAGGTCTCCTCCAGACAGCAGCGTTGTATCGGCGGGCGATTCGCCGATCAACTGTTTCTCGCCAGGCGTGTGATCGCTTGCTCTCCCGACGGGGAGGCCGGTAGAACGTCGAGATGGACGTCCGCAACATCCGCGAAATCCTCGGCGACAAGGCCAGCCTGCTCGATCACCAGTGCCGGACCATCCCGGCGGAGCTGCTCACCATTCCATCGCCGAGCTACGTCGACGACATCTACACGTACTCGGACCGCACCCCGCGCGTCATGGGCGCGATGCAGCGCATGTTCTCGACCGGCCGGCTCGCCAACACCGGCTACCTCTCGATCCTGCCGGTCGATCAGGGCATCGAGCACTCGGCGAGCGCGTCGTTCGCTCCCAACCCGGCGATGTTCGATCCGGAGAACATCGTCAAGCTCGCGATCGAGGGCGGCTGCAGCGCGGTCGCGTCCACGTTCGGCGTGCTCGGCATCGTCGCGCGCAAGTTCGCGCACAAGATCCCGTTCCTCGTGAAGATCAACCACAACGAGCTGCTGTCGTACCCCAACACCTACGACCAGACGTTGTTCGGCTCGGTGCGCCAGTGCTTCGACATGGGCGCGCAGGGCATCGGCGCGACAATTTACTGGGGCGCCTCCGAGTCGCGCCGCCAGCTGCACGAGATCGCGGAGGCGTTCGCCGAGGCCCACCGGCTCGGCATGTTCACGGTGCTGTGGTGCTACGTCCGCAACAACGCGTTCAAGACCGCGCTGGGCGATCACAGCCTGTCGGCGGATCTCACCGGCCAGGCCAACCACCTCGGTGTCACGATCCAGGCCGACATCATCAAGCAGAAGCTGCCGGAGCTCAACGGCGGGTACAACGACCCCGCGCTCAAGGGGCTCGGCAAGACCCACAAGAAGGTCTACTCGGACCTCACCACCGACAACCCGATCGACCTCACGCGCTATCAGGTCGCAAACTGCTACATGGGTCGCGTTGGCCTGATCAACAGCGGCGGCGCGTCGGGCGACAACGATCTACGTGACGCGGTCGTGACCGCGGTGATCAACAAGCGCGCCGGCGGCATGGGCCTGATCGCCGGTCGCAAGGCGTTTCAGCGTCCGTTCAAGGAGGGCGTCGAGCTGCTCAACGCGATCCAGGACGTCTATCTGGCGAAGGACGTGACGATAGCTTGATAGACTTGCCGCGATGCCTCGGCTCGGTGAGCTGCTCGTCGCGGCCGGCTTGCTCACCCCCGAGCAGATCGAGCAGGCACTCCGCGCGCAGGTGATGTGGGGCGGGCGCCTCGGCACCAACCTGATCGAGCTCGGGTATCTCGACCTCGACACGCTGTCCAAGACGCTCGGCCGCCAGCACCGGCTGCCCGCCGCGCTCGCGCGCCACTTCGACAAGGGCGACCGCACGCTCCAGACGAAGCTGTCGCCCGACGTCGCGGAGCGCTACTCGTGCATCCCGCTGCTCTGGCTGGCGCACCATCACCAGGTCGCGATCGCGGCGGTCGCCCCGATCGACGCGCGCGGCGTCGCGATCATCGCCGACGAGCTGGCGCTCGCGCCCGAGGCGATCGTGATCTCGATCGCGGCCGAGCTCCGCATCCGCTACCACCTCGAGCGCGTCTACCAGATCCCGCGCAGCACGCGGTTCCTGCGCTCGCGCGGCAAGACGGTGCCGCCGTTCCCGCAGTTCCAGATCTTGCCGGTCGAGGAGCTCGATCCCGAGGTCGAGCTCCCGCCCTCTCGATCCGCAGCACAGCCGATCGAGGTCAGCGAAGAGCCGGTCGATCTCAGCGCGCTCGCCGTGCTCGAGGAGGACGAGCCCGATCCGAGCGACGACCTCGTGATCGAGCATGATCCCGAACCGCCGCCACCGAGCGGTCGAGATCGCCGCGCCTACATCCGCACGATCGCCGACGCGCACGGCACGGAGTCCGAGCGCCAGCTCGGGCGCATCGCGATCCGGCGGATCGCGATCACGAATGTGGTCTCCGGACCGGGCAACACGCTCGGGGAGGCGACGCGCGCGATCCGGCGGTCCACCGATCGCGATCGCGTCGCCGATCTCGTGATCGACGCGATCGGTCGGTTCCTGCCCGGCTGCGAGGCGGCGATCCTGCTGGTCGTGCGCGGCGCGGTGGCGATTGGCTGGAAAGGCTACGCCCGCGCAGGTCACGCACTACCGGAGATCGCGGTGCCGCTCGAGCAACCCGGGCTGGTTCCGCGCGTCGTCCAGCGCGCCCAGACCCAGCGCTCGCCGACCGGCGACCTCGGCGAGATCGACCGGCTGCTGCTCGGCTCGCTCGCGCAGTCCGATGGCGAGCGCGACGGCGAGCTCGTCGTCGCCCCCGTGACGATCGGCAGCCAGGTCATGTGCGTCCTTGCGCTGGTCGCGACGCCCGAAACACCCAGCACCGCGATCGAGCAGATCGCCGCAGCGACGGGTGCCGCCTTCGCGCGCCTGATGCGCAACGCCAGCCGTTGACGCGCGATCCGTGGCCCGGATCCGGAGTCCGGTCGCCCTGGGGCCAGAGCCCGAGGCCGAGGTCCAGCACCACACACACGCCTACGCAGCGCTCGCGCATGCCGGACCGACGCCGCAGGGGCCCGGAGGGGGTCGGTGAAAATTCGACCGGACGGGCAGCGTTCGCTTGACCCGCGTCGACGGCTTGCGGCAAGGTCCGCCGCGATGCCCACGGACGACAGCGAGTATCCGGGAACGCCGCGGCGCAAACATCGCCACGATCTCGGCCACGAGGACCACGGTCCAAAGCTCGCGGCCGGCACGACCAAGGCGATCCAGGCCCTGCTCGGCCTGTGGATCGCGCTGACGCTCGCGCTCGTCGTGTACGCGCTGGTGGACGCTTCGCGCCCTCGCGCGCAGGTCGGAACGACGACCCATTGAACGTGCGATCGCGCACCGGATCGGTCAAGGTTCCCGGTCGCGTGACGCCATGATTCCCGACGACGTCATCACGCAGATCCGAGATGCGGTCGATATCGTGGCCGTGATCGGTCAGTACGTTCAGCTGAAGAAGGCCGGACGCAACTGGAAGGGATTGTGCCCGTTCCACGGTGAGAAGACGGCGTCGTTCAACGTCAACCCGGATCGCGGGTTCTTCATCTGCTTTGGCTGCCAGAAGAAGGGTGACGTGTTCACGTTCGTGATGGAGCTCGAGGGCAAGAGCTTCGTCGAGACCGCCGAGCAGCTCGCCGAGCGGTACAACATCGTGGTTCCGAAGATCGAGGAGTCGCCGGAGCTCCGGCGCGCGCGCGGCGAGCGCGCCTCGATGCTGGAGCTCAACAAGGTCGCGACCGTGTTCTACCGCGAGATGCTCGCGGACCCGGTGCGCGGCGAGCCGGGCCGGGCGTACCTCGCGAAGCGCGGCGTGACCCAGGAGACCTCGGACAAGTTCCTGCTTGGCTACGCGCCGTCGGAGTGGGGCCTGCTCGCAGATCATCTGAAGGACAAGCGCGCCGACCTCGAGCTCGCGGTGCGGCTTGGCCTGATCGCGAACCGCCCCCGCGCGAGCGGCTACTACGATCGCAACCGTGACCGGCTGGTGTGCCCGGTGGTCGTGCCCGGCGGTGATGTCGTCGGATTCTCGTCGCGCATCGTCGGCACCGCGCCACCCGCCGCGGACGGCAGCGAGCCGCCGAAGTACATCAACAGCCCCGAGAGCCCGGTCTACAAGAAGTCGAAGCTGCTATTCGGGCTCGCCCAGGCGCGCGAGGCGATGTCGACCAACAAGCGCGCGGTGCTGGTCGAGGGCAACTTCGACGTGATCACGCTGTATCAGGCCGGCTTCACGGAGGTGGTGGCACCGCTCGGGACGGCGCTGACGCCGGAGCAGGTCAACGTGCTGAAGCGGCTGGCCGAGCGGGTCGTCCTGCTCTACGACGGCGATCGCGCGGGCTACAAGGCGACGATGCACGCGCTCCAGCTGTGCGTCGAGGCCGATGTCGAGGTGCTCGTCGCGTCGCGACCGGGGAACGGCAGGTCTGGCGGTGCCGGCCCGCTGTCCGACGGCGTCGATCCCGACAGCCTGGTCGCGAGCGGGGGTGCGGTGCAACTGCGAGAGGCGGTGGATCGCGCACAGGGCGGGATCGAGTTCTTCGCTCACCAGGTGTGGAGCAAGGCGCGCGGCAACATGGACGCGCGGGCACGCGCGCTCGAGGACGCGGCGCGGCTGGTCGCGAAAGTTGCGACCCCCGTCAAACGTGATCTAATCGTCGCCACGTTGGCGAGCGCGATGGAGGTCGACGTAGGGGTCGTTCGCAATGCGGTCGCTCGGGCGTCCGGGCAGGCTCCGGCGCGCGATCATCACGGCCCCTCGTACCCTCTTGGCTCTCCGTCCCCGAATTCATCGCAGTCGTCCGCTCCCGGGACACCCCCGGTGAGCATGGCGCCAGGCTCCGACGAGCTCGAGCTGATTGCCCTCCTGGCGGACCACCCGTCCCTGATCGCAACCGTCGAGGCAGACAAGGCTTTTTGGCTCTTGACGCACGAGGGGCTTCGCGCCATGTATTCCGCGGCTCGGGCGGGACAGGGTCAGGGTCCCACCCTGATCGACCTCGCCCCCGCGCAACTCCCCTCGCCCTCCGCCGCCCACGTGTTGTCCGGAAAATACGTCGAAGCCAAAGACCCGTCGTCGCTGCTCGCAGCGATGACGCGCAACCTGGATCGTCGACGGTCGGACGTCGGGTTGCTCGATCTGAAGAAAAGTCTCGGTGAAGCGCAGCGTAGCGGTAATCGCGAGCTCGCCCGGGCCCTGGCCCAGCTCGCAGAAGCCGAGCGCAAGGGCGATCGCGAGCTCGTCGCTCGCATCAAGAGCACCCTCGATTCCAGTAGCTCCGATCAAAACGGAAAGCAGGTCGACTAGACATGGCGCGTATCCAAGCGAAGACGAAGGCTGCCCCGAAGGACATCAAAAAGGCCGGCAAGGACGCGCCCGCCAAGGACGCGACCGTGATCGCCACCGGGCGAGATGTCGCGAAGGATGTCGTGAAGGATGTCGTGAAGAAGAAGGCCGACAAGCCGGAGACCAAGGTCGACCGATCCTCGGCACCGGCCATCCAGCCGGACAAGCTCGCGAAGCCCGCCAAGCCGCTCAAGACCCAGGGCAAGCCCGTCCGTGCGCCGCGCGACGAGGAGTTCGACGGTCCGGATGACGACGGCGACGACGACGATTTCGTCCCGATCCCCAAGGCTGCCAAGCCCGGTAAGCCGGGCGTCAAGGCGGCTGCCGGCAAGGCACCCCGCGACATCGGGGACCTCGACGACGACGCGCTTCCCGAGCCCACGTTCGACGACGACGACGAGGACTTCGTCGCCGGCGCACCGGCGGTTCGCCCGGCACGCAGCTTGTCTGCGGATGCCGACGCCGCCGCACTCGAGGCCGAGACCCGCAAGGGCAAGGGCGGTGGCCGCGGTGGCAAGGAGGGCGGCCGCTCGATGGACAAGCTGATCGAGATCGGCAAGACCAAGGGCTTCGTCACCTACGACGAGGTCAACGACCACATGCCCGACGATGTGGTGTCGACCGATCAGATCGACGGCTGGCTGTCGGCGCTCGGCGAGCACGGCATCGAGGTCGTCGACGCTGCGGGTGCGCGGCGCGGCGCGAGTGATCTCACCGATCAGCCTCCCAAGGGTCTCGAGATCGGCGAGAAGGAGAAGGAAGAGGGCGAGGTCGACGAGGACGAGGAGTACGCGTACTCGCGGACCAGCGACCCCGTCCGCATGTACCTGCGCAAGATGGGCTCGGTCTCGCTGCTCACGCGCGAGGGCGAGGTCGAGATCGCGAAGCGGATCGAGGACGGCGAGCGCAAGATGCTCCAGGCCGTGCTCAACAGCTCGGTCGCGGTCGAGGAGCTGCTCGAGATCGGCGAGCGCCTGCGCAAGGGCAAGGTCCGCGTCAAGGATGTCGTCAAGGACATCGACGAGGACGAGGCCGAGTTCAACGAGCAGTTCTACGTCGATCGGGTCTGCAAGATCATCGACAAGGTCCGCAAGCTCCAGCGCGACACCGAGAAGCTCGAGGAGAAACTCGACGAGCCCGGCTCGACCGACAGCAAGAAGAAGAAGGTCAAGGAGGCGACGCGCGCCAACCGCGCCCAGATGTTCGAGGAGCTCTCGGACCTCCGCCTCAACAAGCCGACGGTCGACCGGATCGTCATGCAGCTGAAGAACATCATCGTCAAGCTCGACAAGGCCGAGCTCGAGGTGCGCGAGTGCGAGCGCAAGGCGGCGATGAACGCCAGCGAGATCCGGAAGACGTTGCGCGAGATGCGCGCGTCACCGCAGCGCGCGCGTGCGGTCGGCAAGAAGACCATGATGACGGTCGCCGACTTCGAGGAGATGGAGGAGCAGATCAAGCAGGCGATGCGCAAGGTCGCCGTGATCGAGGAGGAGGCTCGCGGCACCGCGCCCGAGCTGCGCTCCACCTATCGCGACCTCCACGAGGGCGAGCGGATGGCCGATCGCGCGAAGAGCGAGCTGGTCGAAGCCAACCTCCGCCTCGTGGTCTCGATCGCGAAGAAGTACACGAACCGCGGCCTGCAGTTCCTCGACCTGATCCAGGAGGGGAACATCGGCCTCATGAAGGCGGTCGACAAGTTCGAGTACAAGCGCGGCTACAAGTTCTCGACCTACGCGACGTGGTGGATCCGCCAGGCGATCACCCGTGCGATCGCCGACCAGGCGCGCACGATCCGGATCCCGGTCCACATGATCGAGACCATCAACAAGCTCGTGCGCACCACGCGCTACCTCGTGCAGGAGCTCGGTCGCGAGCCCACGCCCGAGGAGATCGCCGAGCGTATGGAGCTGCCGCTCGACAAGGTCCGCAAGGTCCTGAAGATCGCGAAGGAGCCGATCAGCCTCGAGACCCCGATCGGCGAGGAGGAGGACTCGCACCTCGGTGACTTCATCGAGGACAAGTCGATCATCTCTCCCAGCGAGAGCGTGATTTCGGTGAACCTCGCCGACCAGACCCGCAAGGTCCTCGCAACCCTGACGCCGCGCGAGGAGAAGGTCCTCCGGATGCGGTTCGGCATCGGCGAGAAGAGCGATCACACGCTCGAGGAAGTCGGCCAGGACTTCGAAGTCACCCGCGAGCGCATCCGGCAGATCGAGGCCAAGGCGCTCCGCAAGCTGCGCCATCCGTCGCGCAGCAAGCGCCTCAAAGCGTTCGTCGAGAACTGACCGCGCAGATGAGGGATCCGCATCCGGATGGCGGGTTTCTCGGGCGAACGCGGCGCGTGCTCGCCCTGCTGCGGGGCATGGTGCGCGCGATGTTCGCTCGTAAGCGCTGAAGCGCGTGCCCGCGACGCCTACAGCGTCTTGCGGGTCTGGCTCGCCGTCCAGCTGATGAAGCCGAGCGGCAGGACCGACGGTTGCTCGAAGTCGACGGGCGGTGCGAGGCGAAACGCATCGAAGCCAGCCAGCGGCTCGAGGTTGTGGTGCGTCGCGCCGACCGTGGTGAAGATCGAGGTCTGCGATGGAGCCTGCGGCGCCAGGGCGGTGGAGACGACGGGGAACGTGAACGTCGTCGCGTCGGGAGCAACGTACGCGTGCCAGGTGAAGCTGCCGCCGCCGGCGTCTCGCCAGGTCAAGCGCGCGATGTTGGCGTCGCCGGCTGCCGCATTGCCGGTGATCGTCCAGCTCGCGACCGGGCGGGTCGGCGTCGCGGTATCGAGCATCGCGGACCCGAGGCGCGGCGTCGCGGCGGCATCGATCACGAACGCGCCGGCGGGCCGCGGAACCCGGCGGGCCCACGTGAACGTCTCGGTACCGGGTGTCATGAACCGCAGCGTCGCGGTGGTCTGTACGAAGTCACCGAAGCTGCCGAGGTACGGCACGATGACGGCCGCGTTGCCACCGGCGACCGAGGACTGATCGAGCCCCGCGAAGGAGGATGGCGCGAACAGCATCCCGGCCTGCTCGTTCGCCGAGTCGACCGCGAGCAGGCTGGCGTCCGCCGGCGCGCCGGTCAGCGTGACGTTCAGCTCGGTGACGTCCGAGCGATACAGCGACGGAAACGACACCGCCGTCGTGCCGCCGATGGTCGGCGTCAGATTCGAGCTCGACGCATAGCTGATGATCTTGTCGCTGGCGTCATAGACGGCAACGACCATCGAGAACTTGCCAGCGGCGTCGATGTTGCCGCGCAGCAGATTCATCGTGCGGGCGCCGGAGGTCATGGTCTGCAGCGTGAAGTACTGGTCGTCGCCGAGGTCCGCCCGGTAGAACGACTTGTTGTTCGCTTCCTGGGTCGCGCTGAACGTCACCTGACCGACCGACGTGCCGTCGTACGGGGGCGGGTTCTTCAACAGGATGGTCTCGCCCGGCTTGACGCCGGTGATCGTGATCAGCTCGTTCGCGCTGACCGCGACGGTGATCATGGCGCCGACGTGCACGGTCGCGGTCGCCTTGCCACTCGCATCGGTGGTCGCTTCCGTCACGACCGCACCCAGCGTGTCCTGGAACACGACGTTCAACCCGCTGGTCGCCACGCCGCCGAGCTTGACCTCGAGCGTCGCTTCGCCAACGGACGGGCCATCGGGTGTCGCGTCACCGACCGCACCATCGGGCGGGTTTGACGTGACGGAGCCACAACCGAGCACGAATAGAAACAACCAGGTCCCACGCATGCCTCCAGCATAGCCCGAACGCGACCCGCATTGAACTGGATCCACGTCCGCGGTGAGGCTCGTCACTCGCCAGCGCATGCCACGGCGCGTGGATGGCATAGGATCGCCGCGTGGAGTTCTGGCGCACCCTCGGCGGTCATCTGTGGAGCTCGTGGACGCCGGTGCTGGTGCTGGTGTTTCTGCTCACGCGCGTCCTGGTGCGGTCGTGGAAGGTCGAGCGCTATCACATGCGCGCGGCGACCTCGCTGCTGGTCGTGCACCTGCTCGCGATCGTCGGCGGCGCCACGCTGATCACGCTGGGCTACGACGAGACGATCGCCGACGTCACCGCCCTCGCGTTCGGACTGCTCGCGTCCGTCTCGCTCGGGATGACCGTGCTGTTCCGCGTCGGCCTGCCGCGCGTCGGCCTGACGCTGCCGCGCATCCTGATCGATCTGCTGACGGCCGTGCTCGTCGTCGTGTTCATCATCGTCGGCAAGCGCGCCGGGTTCTCGGTCGCCGGCATCATCACCACCAGCGCCGTGCTGAC
>JBBJLY010000032.1:0-51604 GCA_037720695.1 Kofleriaceae bacterium
CGACCGCGGCCGAAACTTCTGGCCGTTGATCGAGCCACTCGATCTCGAGCCCGGCTGGCGGATCCTGCGCCGCGGCGACGACGAGCAGCGCGGTATCCGGATCCGAGATCCGGTAGCAGCCCGGTGGGCCTTCCTCCGCCGACTCGATCGGCAGCGCGGCGGCCATCTCGCGCACGAATGCCGCCTCCGACCCGAGGTCGCGCCGCACGTAGCCGCGCTCCCCGCGGCGCTCGAGCAGCACGTCGCGCGGGCCATCGCCGGGATGAAATAGCGGCGTGCCCGCGCCGGCGCGCACGAACAGCTCGAGCTCGAGCGAGACATCCGGCAGGAGCCGCATGCGGACCACGGTGATCAGCTCGGGCGGCAGCTCGCGTCCCTTCAGCGTCTGCGGCACGACGAGCGGCATCCGGCCTTCCATCCGGCCGAGCCGCTCGAGCAGCGCGGCGTGGCTCTCCGGCGGAAATCGATCGCCGTGCTTCGCGAGCACCGCGGTCAAGGCCCGCGCATCGTCGCCGACCTCGATCAGCAGGCAGTTCCCGGTCTCGGGATCGATCGTGAACAGCGGCTCGCCGGGCTGGTACGTGCGTAACAGCTCGCCGAGCAGCGTCGGACTCATCCGCACGCCCTCGATCGAGGGCTCGAGCCGGATCTCGTCGTCCGCCGGCAGCGCGGTGAATCCGAGCGGCGCGCGCTTGACCTCGACCGCCGCGCCCGACGACTGCTCGGTCACCACGCGCGGATGGCCGACGAGCGCGAGGAACGCCCGCGCCGCATAGCTCGTGCCGCGGCCCGGGACCCACGTCGCGTACTGCTCGGCGACCCGCAGGTCGTGCTCGCTCAGGACGTCGCGGTAGTCGTCGAGCAAGCGGACCGCGCTGGTCTGCGCGCCGGAGCTCCAGCCACCGCGCTTGAGCTGCTTCTTGACGATCGGTGACAGCGTGAGCGTGCCGAGCTCGTGCTCGACGTACCACCAGACCTCGATCGCCGGGCGTGGCGCCGCCGCCTTCGCCTCGAGCAGCTCGAGCTCCGCGAGCGCGCGCGACCAGCTCGGCCGCATCAGCTCGGTCTCCAGCTGGCGAGCCTCCGCCGCGCGCGCGGGATCGTCGAGCACGTCGAGCGTGGCGTCGACCAGCGCGACCATGTGGACACACGCCCGCTCCTCGCACACGCACTCGAGGCTCGCGCTCCGCCCGTTCGAGCCGAGGCGCGTCGTGACGCCGACGCTCCCGTAGTCGCGCGTCGAGCGGATGATCCGCTCGCGCTCCTTCCAGATCACGGCGGGCGCCGGCTCGAACTTCCAGGTGCCGGTCGCACGCCACGCGCGCGCGCGGGGCGGCACGGTCTCGCGCAGCTCGCGCCGCGCGTCGAGCAGCATCTGCCGCAACGGCGAGCCACCCGGTGCGCGCTCGGTCTCCTCGAGCTTGCCACAAGTCACCAGCTCGGCCTGGGCCTCGAGCAGCGCGTGCGCCGTGACCGCGAGGCCAGGCGCGAGCCCGTGCGCACCCGCATGGCGCTGCGCACCGTCGAGCGAGCCGAGGTCGCGCAGTGACAGTCGGCCGAGCAGGTACTGCAGCCCGTACGACGCCGGCCCCGTGATCGCGAGGTTCTCGGCCGACATCCGCAACGCCCACGCGACGTCCTGCGCGGCGGCCCAGGCCTCGAGCTCGACCCGGGTCTCGAAGTACGTGCCTGCCGGCACCTCCACCGGTACCTGCGCCTGCCCGCTGAGGTACGCGAGGCCGAGCGCGACGGCGTGCTTGCACAGCTGATCGCCGACCGGGCACGAGCAGCGCCCGACCAGCGCGCCTCCCCACGCCCCGAGCTGGACGTGATAGCGCTCCTGGCCCATCACGACCCCGGTCAGCCGGTTGGGATCGTCGAGCACGTACGAAACCACGCGGCCATCGCGCCAGTACGACTCGCCGCGCACGAAGGCATATCCGGCGAGGATCCGCAGGCGCTTCTCGGACAGGAGCGTGGCTAGCGACGACAGCGCGGGGAGTGTAGCGCCGAAGAATTCGCGCGGCCGCCGGATCGCGGCCCGATCAGCGGACGTGCGCGCGGAACCACGCCACGATCTCCGCGGTGGACAGCCAGGTGCAAGAGACAATAAATAGCTCCGAGCTATTTATTGTCGCTTCTACGGCCGATCGAGGCACGACGCGAGGCACGCTGCGCACACCGCGGTCCCCGGCGCGCCCGCGCGATCGTAGTCCTCCCACGCCATCGTTCCGGTCGCCGGCAGCTGATGATCGATCGCACACTGCGGACACGCGAGCACCGCGAGCACCACGTCGCCGTCGATGTCGATCTCGTAGCGCGCACGTTGCGGAGGCTCGGCACCGATCAGCACCGCCGCGCGAACGTGCGGGCACACGAAGGCGATCCCCGACGGCCCGTGATCCTGGCACAGGATCCGGCCCATCACGCACCGGCTTCGCGCAACACGCTCTCCACGCCCTGGCGGGCGATCGGGTGATACGAGGCACGCGTCCGCTCGTACAGCGCACGCGCCACCGGACGAGTCCGGTCATCGTTCGCGAGCGCCGCATACAGCGGCCGCAGGAACTTCATCCGGCCATTCGACGCCAGCATCTCCTCGGTGCGCGGCACCACGGCGTGATGGCCGGACTGCAATGCGAGCGTCAGCCACGCGGCCAGGATCTCGGAGTTCGAGCTCTGGGTCAGGTGGAACCGCTCGTCGAGCTCGGCACACTGCGCGCACGGCCGCGGCACCGACTCGAGATAGAGCTGCCACTCGGTCGCGTTCCACGTGCGGGCGAGCTCGTCGGACGGCATGGCTCCCGCGAGTGCCGCGATCTCGTCGAGCCGCTGCGAGTGTGGCTGCGCGGCACTCGACGGCACGCCCGGACCGTCGATCCAGTCGTTGGCATCGACCTTCGCGAGCACGCCCGGGAACGCCCGCTCGAAGTGGCGGACGAAATCATCGGTCGTGATCGCGCCGAACCGGAACGACTGCAGGTAGCTGCGTAGCCAGCCCGTGAACGCCTCGCGCCCGACGGTGTCCTCGAGCAGCCGCAGCAAGAAGTAGCCCTTCTGGTACGGCACCTGCGAGTACGCGTCGTCGGGATCGACGCCCGCGAGCATGGTGCGCAGGTGCGTCAGCTCGGGTCGATTCGCGAACCGCACGACCGCCTCGTCGAGCCCGCGCCGCCCGAGCGCCTCGTGGATCGCGAACGCCTCGGGACCTTCGAGCGCGAGGATGATCCGGCGCTCGGCGTACACCGTGAAGCCCTCGTTCAACCAGAAGTGCTCCGCGTTGGCATTGGTGACCAGGTTGCCGGTCCACGAGTGCGCGCGCTCGTGTGCGACCGCCCGGCCCAGCGAGCGTGCGGCGGTCCCGGTCGGCGTCAGGAACGTCAGCCGCGGATTCTCCATCCCGCCATACGGGAACGACGGTGGCATCGTGAGGATGTCGAACCGCTCCCAATCGTACGGCCCGAACAGCGCCTCGGCCGCCTGCATCATCGCGTCGACGCCGGCGAACTCGTACGCCGCCTTGTCGACCATCGCGGGCTCGGCCCACACGCGCGAGCGCGACGACAGCTCCCGCGACACCAGCTCGCCGACCGCAAACGCGATCAGGTACGGCGGGATCGGTTGCGGCATCGCGAACCGCTCGAACGCGAAGTCACCCTGCTCCTCACGACCGCGATGCGCCGCGGCCATCACGGCGACCAGCGCGCGCGGGATCGCGAGCTCGGCGGTGTACTTGATCCGCAGCCGCGGCGTGTCCTGCAGCGGGATCACCGAGCGGGCGTGGATCGCCTGGCACTGCGAGAACAGGAACGGCTGCTTGCCGCCCGAGGTCTGCGCCGGCTCGAGCCACTGCAGCGCCGAGGCGTCCGGCGACGTGCGGTAGCGGATCCGCACCGCGCTGGTCCCCGCCGCGAGCGTGATCGACAGCCGCGCTCCCAGGATCGGCTCGGCGGGATGGAGCTCGAACGCGAGCGGCTTGCCGCCTTGGTCCACCACGGTCTCGAGCGCGAGGTCCCGCGTATCGAGGTCGAGCACGCCGCCGCCCGGGCGCTTGAACGTCAGCGTCGCATCGGCATGCAGCTGGTTCGCGGTGAAGTCGACGCGCGCAGCGAGCGCGAGTGACTCGGTCTCGACCTGCGTGTCGTCGTTGTACGAGTGCGGATCGCGTCGGGCCATGGCCCTTCATAACAGCAACTTCGCCGGCACGCGGCCTGCAGTACATGTCCCCATGTCGAAGACCAGTGCCAAGGCCAATCCGAAAAACAAGGACGGCGGAGACCACAACCAGGGCAGCGAGCCGGGTCAGGAGCACCAGCCCGAGCGTCACGACCGCCAGAACATGGGCAACGCGGGTGGCACGGACAGCCACGCGCAGAATCAGGGTCGCCAGGGCGGCGAGGGACAGACCCAGCACACTGAAAAGGGCGACGCGAGCCGCGGGCAGACGAAGTAACTACTTCTGGCAGCAGACGCCGCCTTCGATCCCGGTCGTCACGCGGCCGAGCTCCTTCTCGCCATCCGCGCAGGCGATCTTGCCGTCGCCGATGTCCCCGCGCACCTCGCCACCCTGCGTGGTGCACTGCTCGGGGGTCATCGGCTCGGCGGTTTGCGTCGGCGTGGTCGGTGCCGGCGTGACAGCGGCGGGCTGCGGCTTGCCGCTGCTACACGCAGCGAGCACGAACAAGAGGGCGGTGAGGCGCATGCCCGGACCCTAACATCAGACGGCTACCGGATCATCGCGCTGAGCACGCCCGGCTGCAGCGCATCGTCGCCGAACGAGTCGTACAGGCTGCCATCGTCGTTGCGGATCCCGACCGCATTGATGATCGTGTTGAGCAGCTTGTTGTGCGTCACGTTGCCGGCGTCGATATACTGACCCGTGCGGAGGAAGCCGCCCGCGCCGCCGGCCATCACCTGCGGCACGTTGCTGTACGAGTGCGGCGGACCATTCGACAGATCGTTGGTCCACAGCACGACCGAGTCGTCGAGCAGCGAGCCGCCGGTCGGGCCGGGATAGTCCTGCATCCGATCGAGGAACCGCTTGAAGATGCCGGCGAAGATCTTGTCGATCCCATGGTGGATCAGATCCGCGTTCGGGATCGGCGTGCCCTCGGAGCCATCGCCGTCGATCCGGTGCGAGACCCGGTGGAACGTGTTCTGGAGCGTGCCGTCGACGGTGTAGCGCGTGCCGTCGTTGCCGGTGCCGATCTGGAGCGTGCCGGTCCGCGTCGCATCACACGCGAACGCGAGCGCCGTCAGCTCGAGCATGAAGTCCGCGACCTTGACGCGGTGCTCGTTGGCCTCGAACACGGTCTCGATGTCCTTCATCGACTGCACCTTGTCGTCAGGCAGCGTGCACAGCATCCCGATCTCGACATCGCGAATCGCCTGGAAGTGCTGGTCGAGCCGGAGGCGATCTGCCGCCGCCAGATCCGGGTTCGCGAGCAGGTCGAGCATCTCGCCGCGCACCAGGTCGTTGACGCTGCGCCGGCGCTCCATGATCTGCGCGATCACCTCGGGCGATCCGCTCATCCCCATCAGCGTCGTGTAGACGGCGAACGGGTTGTTCTTCGCGCCGCGCAGCTGGCCGGACCCGCTGTACGACAGGCCGTGCGCGAGGTACGCCGACTGCGGCCCCGACATCAGGGTCAGCGCATCGACACCGGGCGGATTGACCTTGTTCGCGATGAAGTGATCGACCGACTCGCCGGTCGCCAGCGTGTCCTTGCCCTCGCCGGAGAGGTTCGCGGCGGTGAGGCACTGGTTCAGGCCACCGGAGTGACCGCAGCCGTTGCCGGGAAATCCGAACTTCGTGCCGCGCACGAGCGTCAGGCGGTCCGCGTGATCCGCGAGGATCGACAGCGTGCGATCACCGTTGTTGTTCACCAGGTCATCGCGCGTCAGCGTGCCGAGCGTGCGCGGCCAGAACCGCTCCGGCTCGTCGCCGTACAGCTGCTGCACGCCGTTGCCCTGGCGGATGAACATCGAGTAGACGCGCTTGTCGGGGGTGGCCGCCTTCGCGCCCTTCACCCAGTTCAAGCTGTCGAGGAACGGCAGCGCCACCGCGACGCCGCCCAGCCCGCGCAGAAACTTGCGTCGGTTCATCATGGCTCGCTCCTCTTCTCGATCTTGCGGACCCGGAATGCGGTACTAGACACCACCGTCATCAGCAGCTCCTTGATGGACAGTTGCTCCTTGAGCGAGCGCGCCGCGAGGTCATTGACGATCATGCGGTCGCTCAGCAGCAGGCTGCGGCCGAGCGTGAACTCGAGGACGTTCGACGTGTAGCAGCGGTGCGTCTCGGGCGCCGCCGCCAGCGAGCGTGACAGCTCGATCGCGTTGCCGTACGAGATCGCGCGCCCGTCGGCGAAGTTGTAGGTCGCCGCGCTGTCGACCGCGACGCCGTTGTCCATCGCGCGGTACTTGCCGATCGCATCGAAGTTCTCGAACGCGAACCCGATCGGATTGATCATCGTGTGGTGGCAACCCTCGCCGCACGTCCCCGGGCCGGTGATGCTGGTCACGCGCTCGCGGTTGGTCTCGCCCACCGGCTTGAGGTCCTCGGGGATCACCGGCGGCGCCGAGATCAGGCGGCACAGCACGTTCATGTTGACGAACACGCCGCGGTGGATCGGGTCGGGCTCGGTCAGCGTCGCGTTGCGCGCGAGGAACCCGGCGCGCGTCAGCAAGCCCGCGCGCTTGGTCCCGTCGAGCTCGACCTCCTTGTAGTCGTCGCCGAACGTGCCGGTCAGCCCGTAGATGCTCGCGAGGTCCGCATTCACGAACGCCTTGGTCGACGTCAGCATCTCGGCGATGCCGCCGTCGTTCTCGATCACGCTCGAGAGGAATCGCAGCACCTCCTCCTGCATCATCGGCCCGAGCTCGCGCTTCCACTCGGGGAACTGGGTCGCGTTCTTGTCGAGGTCCGCGTACTCGGCGATCGAGAACGCCTGGTAATGGAACCGACGGAACTGCGCCTTGGCCCGCGGATCCTCGAACAGCCGCATCGCATGGGTGCGCACGCCATCCGGATCGTCGAGCTCGCCGGTCGCGGCGGCCGCGAACAGCGCGTCATCGGGCATCGAGTTCCACATCAGGTACGACAGCCGCGACGCGACCTCGTAGCCATTCAGCGGCATGCCGCCCTGGCCGACCTTGTCGCTCAGCTCGCTGCGATAGATGAAGAACGGCGACTGCAGCATGCTCTGCACGACGATCCGCACGCCGCCCTTCGCCGGATCGTGGCCGGGAAACACTGCGGGCGCGGTCGCGAACAGCGCCGCGTAGTTGGCGATCTCGGCCTCGGTCAGTGGGCGTCGGAACGCGCGCAATCCGAAGCGCGGGATGAACTCGGTCGCCGTCGTCGCCGTGCCCTGCGGCGCGAGCTTCGTGTACAGCGCGGTGTCGACCACCACGCGCTCGGCGAGCAGCTCGGACGCGCGCTGATAGTCGCGCCACAGCCCCGACGACATCCCGAGTCGCGCGACGTTGTTGTCGAACCGACCGAGCTGCGGATCTGGCGTGAACGTCGATGCGAGACCCGAAGGTTCGGGCAGCGCGAACAGGTCCTGCACCGTCGATTCCCACTGCGCGTGTGACAGCCGCGGAAATCGCTCCGCGACGGCCGGCGGCTCCATCGCCGTGTCTCTGCCGCAGCCGACTGCGAGCAGGGTGATTAGCCAAATGCGATACATACGAGGTCTCCTCGGTGAGGGCCCACGAAGCGCCACCGACGCCTCGCGCGCGTGCGCGATTCCTTAGTCAGACCCTACAAACCCGAGCGTGTAGGCCTCAACGACAACCGACTCTCACAGCGGCGCGCGCGCCTGTCAGTTGCTGTCCTCGCGACCGTCGCAGAATGCCCCGGTCGGTCGAGAACCGAATCATCTGAACAACTCACGTCACTGTGAACAGCCGGATCTGTCGTGCCGCTAACACGTCGCGTGCCAGTGAAGCTCGATCACGATTGGCGTGTGCTCCACGTGCGCACCGTGTGCCGCCGTTCGTGCTCAGCGGTCACTGAGTACGAGCGTGGATCCGATGTTGGTGTAGCCGGCACCTCCGCACCCCGCCGAGACACTCGTGTACGTGCTGTAGCTGATCGAGAAGCTGGTCCCGGTGACCGGCGCGAATGACAGCTCGGCATCAACCACCGTTTGGCCCGCGCTGATCGGGACGACGCCGAGGGTTGACGATCCTGCGCCCAGCGAGCCGATCAGCACCGAGATGTCCTGTGTCTTCTGCGGTCCAGTGCATGCCGCACCGATGAGCGAGTTGTTCTCGAGCACGAGATGGATCTTCGCGTGCGTGGCGCGTTCGAGGCCGGTGCTGGTGCGACTGCCGCTGACGTAATCGCCGTCCATGTTGAACACGCCGGCGTTGGAGGACGAGCGGTTGTCGCCGTTCGAGGGAAAGCTCAGGTTTGCCGCTTGCGCGAAGCGCGCGGTCACCGTGGTCGCTGCGGTGATCACGACGTCGCATGCGCCAGATCCCGTGCAGCTACCCGTCCACTCGACGAACGTCGACGCGGCATCGCCTTCGGCGGTGAGTGACACGCTGGTGCCTTCGGCGATCGCCTCGCTGCAATCCGTGCCGCACGCGATGCCACTCGCCGAGCTCACGGTGCCCTCGCCGGCGCCGGTCTTCTCGACGGTCAACACGTGGGTCACAGCCGGGCTCGCATCGCCGGCCGTGTCCTCGGAGACCGAACCACAACCCAGGCCAAGGACGACCATCACGAAGATCTTCATCACGATCGTTGTGAACGGTTTCGGTACGCGCCGTCTACAAGCTTTCGCGATCGTCGCGACGTTCAGGTGAGCGCTGCACACACCCGCTTGATGAATCGAAACGTGGTCGCAACAAGTGAACGTAGGGTCGCGCCGCGATTCGCCTGCGCAGGAATTTTCCGCCAGCCACCCCCGGAATGAACGAGCTCCGGGAGCGAACCCTCACGCGAGGGTTGACCGTGCAGCCCACCGGCACCGACCTGACATCGGGTGCAATCGCGCGGCCGCTCGCCTGCGGCCAATAGAGCCGCGATTCATTGCAGCCACGGGACCACTGCACCAAGATCGAGCCGTTGACCGCGCCCGCACTCGATTCGCAGGGCGTGCTCGCGCCGGTGGCGTACGAGCGCGCACGGATGCTCGCGCCGATCATGTTCGTCGCGATGGTGGCGTGGTTGGGGTTCCTCGCGATCACAGGTGAGCTCACCCCGATCACCACGGTGGTCGACGCGTTCTGCTGCTCGCTGGCGGGTGTGATCGCCCTGCTCGCGCGCCGGTCCCGGTTCGCGCGCCATGGCGATGTGTTGCTGGCCGTGCTGTGGTGCGCCCCGGTGATCAGCACGCTGGTCGCGGCGAACCATGCGCCGGGCCCGCTCTACGCGATGCTGCTGCCGCTCGAGATCGTCGGCACGGTCGTGTTGCTCGACACCCGCTGGGTGGTCGGCCTGCTCGGCGCCCTGCTCGGGATCTGGATCGCGATGAACCTCGGCGGTCGCGATGCCGCGGTCTACATCCTGGTCGTCGTCACTGCCACCACGTTCGCGATCGCGATGCAGATCATGCTGCGCCGCGCGATCCTCGAGCACGCCACCACCGCCAGCGAGCTCACGTTCCAGCTCGCCGAACGCAACCGCCTCGAACAGCAGCTCCTCCACGCGCAGCGGATGGAGGCCGTCGGCACGCTCGCGGCCGGACTCGCGCACGACATGAACAACGTGCTGGCCTCGATCACGAGCTTCGCCGGCCTGCTCGACGACGAGGTCCAGTCGACTCGCGGCCGCAGCGATCTCGAGCAGATCGTGCAGCAGTCAATGCGTGGTGCCGAGCTCACGCGCGGCCTGCTCGCGTTCAGCCGGCGTGGCCAGTACCGCAAGGACACGATCCGGGTCGACGACATCGTGCTCGAGGTCCTGCCGATGCTCGAGCGCACGCTGCCGCGGTCGATCGAGGTCAGCCACAACCTCGCCGGTGGCCAGCACTGCATCGAGGGCGATCCGGTCCAGCTCGGTCAGGCGCTGATCAACCTGTGCCTCAACGCGGCCGAGGCGATGACGGGTCGCGGCACGCTCTCGATCTCGACCGCGATCACCGAGCTCTCTGGTGAGGCCGCGACGACGCTCGCCCTGACGCCCGCTACGTACGCACGCCTGCAGGTCACCGATACTGGCGTCGGAATGGATGCCGCGACCCGGCTGCGCGTGTTCGAGCCGTTCTTCACCACGACGCCCGCGGGCGACGGCACGGGCCTCGGGCTCGGGGGGGTGTGGGGAATCATCCCGGCCCAGGGGGGCGTCGTCGCGGTCGACTCGACCAAGGGCAGCGGCGCGACGTTCAGCGTCTACCTGCCGGTGAGCCTGGCGCGGGGACCCTCGCGCCTGCTGCCGGTGATGATGCGGACCTCGCAACTCGATCGGATCGGCACCGTGCTGGTCGCCGATGACGAGCCCGCCGTGCGTGCCGGCACCGTGCGGATCCTGCAGCGGATGGGCCTGTCGGCGCTCGAGGCCGCCAACGGCGAGGAGGCGCTCGCGCAGTTCACCGACCACGCCGCGGTGATCGATCTCGTGATCCTCGACATGGGCATGCCCGTGATGGGCGGTGCCGAGTGCTTCCGGAAGCTGCGCGAGCACAGCCAGGTCCCGGTGCTGATCGCGACCGGCTACGCCGTCGACGAGCACGTCCAGGAGATGGTCGCCAGCGGCGCCAGCCTGATCGAGAAACCCTTCCCCGCGAACGACCTGATCCGCGCCGTTGGCGACCTCCTCGAGCGATCCCGGGCCTGACAAGGGTTGTCCGGCCAGGGCCGTATCGTGGTTGTCATGAAGAGCTCGAACGATCCCGAAATCCTGACCTCCGCCACCAAGGTCGCCCCGCTCGCGGACATCATCGCCGCGGCCAAGCTGCGTGAGTCGCGGCGTGGCCTGCGCGAGGCAGTCGCCCGCCGCGTGCGGTTCCTGCGCTCGGCCGTCACGTCGACGATCGTCTCGGCCCACGATCCGCGGCAGGAGGTCTGCGCGATGGCGCACGTGCTCCGCGTCCGCGCCAGCCTGTCGCCCGACGAGCGACGCGCGTTCGACACCCTGGTCCGCGACTACACGGAGTCGACGCTCGCGCTGATCGTCAATCGCAGCGACGAGGAGGCGACCGAGGCCGTCCGTCGCCGGCTCGCCTCGGTGCGGATCTCGATGCTCGCGGATCCGTGCACCGAGGCCGATCCTGCCGGTTGCGTGAACACCCCGTAGCGGTCAGCTTTCCGGGTGACCGAGCCCCTGACCCTCCCGCTGCCGGCCTGGCTGCGCGACCGCTTCGACCTGCCGCGCGTGCTCGCCGGCGAGGGCTGGGACTGTCGGCTGCGCGAGCGGTTCGACATGCGCAGTCACGAGCAGGCGTTCGTCAAGTGCGTGCTCGCGCGGCGCACCAATCTGTGGCTGTTTCGCGCGAATCAGCGTCGATCTTGCGGGGACTTCATCGCGATCGACATGTCGTCGCCGCGCCGTGCCGCGCGCCGGGCCCACGTGATGGAGCTCAAGGCGGGCGGTCGCCTCGTGCGTGACGGGGCCCACCTCCAGTGCACCAACCACCGCAGCGCGCTCGCCGAGCTGGTGGCTCGTGGGGTGCTCGATCCGGCGAGCCCCGTCGAGCTGCTCCACGGCGACGACGCGGCCGTGCTCTGCCACCTCGGCGTCAACGCGTAGCCAGGATTCGGTTAAGCTCCGCGCGGGTGTTGACCGCGGCCTGCCTGGACGACGACTCCGTCGGTGCGTACCTCGATGGTCGGCTACCGGTCAGCGAGTCGCAGCGGATCGAGCACCACCTCGATGCGTGCGACACGTGCCGGAAGCACGTCTCGTTCCTCGCCCAGCTGTCGCGCTCGGTGATCAGCGGTGACACGTCCGAGCCCGACGCTCCGATCCTGACACGCGCCGGCTCGCGGATCGGCCGGTTCGTCGTCGAGCGCGTGCTCGGTGCGGGTGGCATGGGCGTCGTGTTCCTCGCGCACGACCCGGAGCTCGATCGCAAGGTCGCGATCAAGGTGCTCCATCCCGAGCTGTGGAAGGCCGCGGGCGCGGAGGGTCGCCTCAGGCGTGAAGCGCAGGCGATGGCGAAGCTGACCCACCCCAACATCGTCTCCGTGTTCGACGTCAGCACGCACGGCAACCAGCTCGTGCTGACGATGGAGTACATCGATGGTGTCACGCTCGACGAGTGGTGTCGTGAGCCACGCGGTTGGCATGCGGTGCTCGCGGCGTGTGTCGCGGCGGGCCGTGGCCTCGCGGCGGCGCATGCGGGTGGCGTGATCCATCGCGACTTCAAGCCGCAGAACGTGCTGCGTGGCAAGGATGGACGGATCGTCGTCACCGACTTCGGGCTCGCGCGCTCGGTCGCAGGTGAGGATGATGCGGCGGTCTCGCCCGCCGCCGACGTCTCGCTGACCCTGACCGGGACAGTGATGGGCACGCCGGCGTACATGGCGCCCGAGCAGTTCGCGGGCAAGCCCGCTGACGAGGCGACCGATCAATGGAACTACTGCGCGACGGTGTATCGCCTGCTCTACGGCGAGCTCGCATTCCCGGGCGCGACGTACGCCGAGCTCGCGGCGGCGGTCGAGCGGGGCGCGGTCAAGGAGGTGAAGTCCGATGTCCCGCCGTGGGTGCGGCGCGTGGTGCTGCGTGGGCTGCAGCAGGCGCCTGCTCAGCGCTATCCGTCGATGACGGCGCTGCTCGCGGATCTCGAGCGGGATCCGGCGGCGCTGCGGAACCGGATCCTCGTCGGTGGTGCAGTGGGTGGCGCGCTGGTGCTCGGGCTCGTCGCGATGCTGACCACGCGGGGTGAGGCGGCGGTCAGCTGCGATGGTGGCGCGGCGCGGCTCGCGGGGATCTGGGATGCGTCGCGCAAGCAGGCGGTGCAGACCGCGTTCCTCGCGACCAAGCAGCCGCACGCCGCGGCGACGTTCAAGCGGGTCGAGGGCCTGATCGATCGGGCGGCGGGCCAGCTGGTCGCCACGCATCGCGAGACCTGCGAGGCGACGCACGTGCGGGGCGAGCAATCGGCCGCGCTGCTCGATCTCAGGATGGGCTGTCTCGATCGCCGGCTCGGCGAGCTCGATGCGCTGGTCGACGTGCTCGCGACGCAGACCGACGCGAGGGTGCTCGACAAGAGCATCTCGGCCGCCGCCCGGCTCAATCCCGCCGCGGCATGCGCGAACACCAAGTCGCTGCTCGCGATCGCGCGGCCGGCGCGGACCGCTGATGTCGTCATGAAACTGAGCGCGATCAATCACGCGCTCGATCGCGCCGATGCGCTCGACCGGGCCGGCAAGTACACGGAAGGCCTCGCCCTGGTCGAGGGCGTGATGCCGGAGATCCGCGCGGTCGATGATGCGCGCCTCCAGGCCCGCGCGCTCGGCCTCGTCGGCGTGTTCCACGCGGGGATCGGCGATGATGCGGGCGCCGAGCGCGACTTCCGCGCCGCGCTGATCCACGCGACCAACGCCGGCGATGATCTCGCGGTCGCAAAGGCGTGGAGCAACATCATCTCCGTCGTCGGTGCGCGCCAGGGCCGGGTCGGGGAGGGCCAGATGGCGGCCACCGCCGCCGAGGCCGCGCTGACCCGGGTCGGTGGCGATCCTGCGATCCACTCGCTCGTCCTCACCAACATGGGTGCCGTCCTGCTACGCGCTGGCAAGCACGCCGAGGCGCTCGACTACTTCTCGCGCGCGCTGCCGCTCGTCGAGGCCGCGCACGGCGTCGAGCACCCCCACTACGCCCGTGCCCTGTCGAGCGTCGGTGGTGCCCTGCTCGCGCAGCGCAAGTTCAAGGAGGCCCGCCCCTACATCGAGCGGGCGCTCGCGATCCAGACAGCGGCGATGGGTCCCGACCACCCGGAGCTCGCCAGTCACCTCACCAACATGGGCCTGGTCCACTACTGGCTCGGCGAGCTCGACCAGGCGTGGACCCTGCGCTCGCGCGCGCTGGCCCTGGTCGAGCGGGTGCAGGGCAAGCAGTCCGCCAACGCCGCCGATGCGCGAGTCGGCCTCGCCAACATCCGCCTCGAGCAGGGCAACTCCGCCGAGGCGATCGCAGAGTTCACGCGGGTCGTCGCGATCCGTCGCGCGCTCGCCCCCGATCACCGCGACCTCCCCGACGACCTGCGCAACCTCGGCGAGGCCCACCGCCGTCATGGCAACCTCGACGAGGCCCTGTCGCACTTCCAGCAGGCCCTCAGCCTGCGCGAGGCCGCCCTCGGCCCGACCGCCCCTGCCGTCGCCGAATCGCTCACCGATGTCGCCCGCGTCCTCGAGCGCCGCGGCCAGCTTGAGGAGGCGAGGCGCCTGATCGAGCGCGCCCTCCAGATCCGCGAGACCGCGCATGGCCGCGACCACTTTGACGTCGCCACCACCCTCTCCACGCTCGCCACCATCGTCGAGTCTCAGGGCGACTTCGCCGCCGCGCGCCGCCACTACGAGCGCTCGCTCGCCATTCGCGAACGGGTGCTTGGCCCCGACCACCACGACCTCTCGAGCACCCTCAACAACCTCGGCGACCTGCTCGGCAAGCAGCGCAAGTACGCCGAGGCCAAGCCCTACTTCGAGCGCGCACTCCGCCTCTCCGAGTCCAAGCTCGGCCCAACGGCCCCGCGGCTCGCGGCCCCGCTGCACAACCTCGCCGAGCTGTACCGGCTCGAGGGCAATTGCACGAAGGCGCTACCGCTCTACACCCGAGCGCTCGGAATCTGGGAGGCGTCGCTCAAGCCGGGACATCCAAATCTGGCACATCCACTGACCGGCATCGGCCGGTGCAAGGTCCATCTCCGCGCAGCGGCCGAGGCGGTGCCGCTGCTCGAGCGCGCGCTGACGTTCCGGGCCAAGGAGGAGCCAGTTCTCCTCGGCGAGACCGAGCTGGCGCTGGCGCGAGCGCTGGTTGCGACGGATCGTGCGCGAGCGATGGTGCTGGGGAAGTCAGCGCGGGCGCACTTTGCGAAGGCAAAGGCGAACAAGGAGCTCGGCGAAGCGACCGCGTGGCTCGCGCGTCCGCGGTGATCGAGCGGTCTCCGCTCGCGCGTCCGACGACCGCGAGCGTGTGACAGAAAATCGTGCGCGCGCTGCAATTGGTCGCGTCCGCGATCGATCGAGACTGCTTACGACGATCTGATGATTGACTTCGTCCGTGCAATTCGTAACGTCGTTCCTGGGGATCGATGCAGGAGCGGGGTGCCATCGAAGAAGCGTTCGAACGCCTGAACCTCGTCGGAGAATCGATCGCGTGGCGCGGCTCGATGCGGACCCTGCAGCGCATCGCAGCACACGACGCGACTACCTTGATCGAAGGCGAGACTGGCACTGGCAAGGACCTCGCGGCACGCGCGATTCACTACCTCGGCGTGCGGCGTGACTTCCCGTTCATCCCACTGAACTGCGGCGCGCTCCCCGACACGCTGCTCGAGTCCGAGCTGTTCGGTCACGAGCGCGGCGCGTTCACCGATGCGCGCGAGCGGCGCACTGGTCTCATCGCCGAAGCATGTGGCGGCACGCTCTTCCTCGACGAGATCGAAGCAATGAGCCCGCGCGCGCAGGTCGTGTTGCTGCGCTTCCTCCAGGATCAGACCTACCTGCCGCTCGGTGGCAGGACGGTGACGAAGGCAAACGTGCGGATCGTCGCGGCGAGCAATGCGGATCTCGGGGAGGAAGTCGCGCGAGGCCGGTTCCGCAGTGACCTGTGGTTCCGGTTGCGCGTGTTGCATCTGTGCCTGCCGCCGCTGCGCCAGCGTGCCGATGACGTGAAGCTGCTCGCGGGGTTGTTCATCGAGCGGTGCAGCCGCCAGCACCAGCGCGGTCCGTACCGGTTGAGCCCGCAGGCTCACGCGGCGCTGGAGGCACACCACTGGCCCGGCAACGTGCGCGAGCTCGAGAGCCTGATCCTCCGCGAATTCTTGTTGCACGACAACAGTAGTGACGAGCTCGGCGTCGACCTCATTCAGCCACGCAGCCGCGCGAGCGCTGCCAGCCCACCACCCGAATTCAAGCGTGCGAAGGCCGTTGCCCTCGCCGAGTTCGAGCGGACCTATCTGCGAGAGCTCCTGACCTCGACGCAGGGCAACATGAGCCTCGCTGCGCGCGTGTCACGGAAAGATCGCAGCGCGCTCAACAAGCTCGTCAAGAAGCACGGCATCGCACCGCGCTTGTACCGCGCGAGCTGATCGCGGCGCGATCCGCGCCGCGTGCGTGCTCGCTCGCCTGTGGTTTGGATCTTTTTGCGCCACTGGGTCGAACTCGACCACACCGTGCATCGCCGACGAGGAATCGCGTGGCGGGCCGCTGCACCTGCGGCTTTTTGGACCTCGCGAGCGATCGTGAGCCCAGTATCCATGCGGAGTTTCGCGATGGCAGACCAGTTGCACATGCGGTCGACGCTGTGTGCTGGTCATGTCGCGGAACGACGATAGCGAGCTCGCGGATGCACTGGTGCGTTACTGCACCGCGCATCCGTGTGCCGCGGACACCGTCGACGGCGTGCGACGTTGGTGGCTCGGCGATCCGGCGATCCCACTCGCAGATGTCGAGACAGCGCTCGAGGCGCTCGTGAAGCGCGGACTCCTCGACGTGCGAAGCCTTCCTGGTGGTGTGATCATCTACTTCAATCGGTCGGAACGCGACGCTCCGGGTGCGGCATGAACACGTCGATCCGCGCCGTCAGCCTCACGTTGCGTGACCTCGTCACCGAGCACCTCAAGAGCGATCTGAATCTCCGGACGTTCTTCGACGTTGGACTCGGCGGCGCGATGGTCGTGTCGCTGCTCGGTCCCGAGGAACTGGCCAAGAACAGCGAAGGTGTCTCGCTCTGGCTGTATCGCGTGGTTCGCGACGAGCAAGCGCTGAACCTCCCACCGCGTCGCTCGAGCCGCGATCGCTTGATCCACGAGCCGTTGCCGCTGCGGCTGCACTACCTCGTGGTGCCGGTCGTTGACGTCGCCGCACGGACGGATGGACCGGAGCTCGAGCAGCACATCCTCGGCGCCGTCATGCAGGTGTTACACGATCGCGCGACGCTGCACGGCGTCGCCCTGAAGGGTGACCTCGCGGGTTCGTCCGAGGAGATCAACGTGCGCCTCGAGTCCCTCGATCTCGATCAGATGTCGCGCATGTGGGACGCGCTCGAGCACGCCTTCCAGCTCTGTATCTCCTACGAGGTGTCGGTGGTGCCGATCGATTCCGCGCGCCAACCGGCAACGCCGACACCAGTCGATACCGTGATGCCGAGCTACGCGATCGTCACCGCGGCGGAGGAAACATGACCTGCCGCACGGACACCGCGGGCATGTGGGCTTATCGGGCGTGTCCCGACGATCCGCCGGCCGCGGCCGATCGCCTGCGCGCGGTCGTACGATGGTCCGCCGTCGACGAGATCACGCAGGCTGGACCGAACGTCGACTTCGTGATTCGCACCGAGTCGCTCGGGCTCGTGCCGCGGGTCGCTCGCGATGGCTTCATGGGCCTGGTCGGCAACCCGGGCCGGCTCTATCCCGGACTCGATCTTGGCTCCGTCGAGATCGCGTGGTCGGTGTCGGCGCCAGGCTATCTGGTGCGCGAGCGCACCATCACGCTGGGCCCGATCGCTGGCTTCCCCGATCAATTCACACCCGTTGACGACGGCGTCCTGCAGCTGCATCGCGAGCCGCTCGTGCTGCGCGGTCGCGCGTTCGATCTGGTTGCGAATGCGCCCATGCCGGGTCTCGCCGTAGCGATCACGGGCGTGTGGTGGACGTTCCCGCCCTCGAACGTCGACCCGACGACCGTGATGAAGCCGGCGCAGCTCGTGTCCCTACATCCGGGACTTCACGCCGATCGCTCGCTCGGTGTCGTCACCCTGCGCCGACGCGACCTCGCGCATGTCCCGGCGCAGGACAAGACACTCGTGCGTCCCGCGGTGCGTGGCACGGCGACCGCACGGCTGAGCGACCGCGTGGGTGTGATCGCCGGAACGATCCTTGCGTTCGAGCCCACCCGCGCGGACCGGGTCGAGTACGTCGCGGTGACGGCCGTCGCCGGTGCGTCGACCGACGATCAACCCGCGACCGTCACGCTCGCGCACCGCCTGCTGCTCGACCACGAAGAAGCGACCGACGTCCACGTCGTCGCCCCGCAGCTCCCCGCGGCTGCGCATGTCCTCGATCGCGACGGCGTGCGTGCGGATCGCGTCGCGTTTCTGGGCAGCATCGCGGGCGTCACTGCGGGGATCGTCGAGATCAGCGGCGGCGCTGCGCCGGCGGAGTACCAGACCGCAAGCCTCTACTCCACGACGAGCAACGGCGATGGCTACTACCGCCTGCCACCGCTCTCTCGTGTCGCCTCAGTGAAGTTGCAGACACCAGCGCTGGTGCTGGTGACGAGCCCCGATTACGGCCGCTACGAGAACCTCGTCGACCTGGTTCACCCATAGGAGATCGCGTGTCCCAATACCTGTCACCCGGCGTTTACGTCGAAGAAGCCGATACGGGCAACAAGCCGATCGAAGGAGTCAGCACCAGTACCGCGGGCGTGGTCGGCGTGACCGAACGCGGTCCCGCGAACGTGCCGACGCTCGTGACGAGCTTTGGCGACTACCGCCGGATGTTCGGCGGCTACCTCGAGATCGACGACTTCACCGACCCGGGGGGACGCGAACACTGCTATCTGCCGCACGCGGTCGAAGGCTTGTTCGTCAACGGTGGCAAGCGGCTCTACGTCACGCGTGTGACTGCCGACGAGGCGACGCGGGCGGATCGGCGGCTGTTCTTCGATGATCTCGCCGCCGCAAATCCGATCCCGACCGTGCTCCTGCGCGCCGCCGAGGAGGCGACCGGGACCGCGGACAATCCGCCGTTGCTGGTCACGCTCGATGCCGGCGGTCTCGCGATCGGCGATGTGATCCGGATCGGCGACGGCAGCCGCACCGAGTACCGCACGGTCGTGAACGTCGGCGCGACGACCCACATCTCGTTGAACCTCCCGCTCCAGGGAAGTCATCCGAGCGGCCGCAACGTGCAAGACATCGTGCGAACGCCCCAGCCAGGGCTCGGAACGTTCACGGTTCCGCAGGCGCTCGTGGCCGGCGCCACCGAGATCGTGCTGGCGGGGGTGGCCGCTGACATCCTCGCGTTGACCGGCTCGCTCAATCAGCTGTTCGAGGTCGGCGCCGCGCCCGTCGCGGAGTACCTGTTCGCGATCGCCGGGGTCGCGCTGACCCCGACGACCATCCGCGTGACGCTCGCGCATCCGCTGCAGCGCGATCACGCCACGACCACGATCGCCACACCGCTCCAGATCCCAGGACCGGGCCCCGCGCCGACGCTGGTGACCGCGGCGAACGGTGGCGATTCGATCATCTACCTGACGGCGCTCGGAGGCTTCGTGGACCCGACGCGCCTCGCGCTCGTCGATCCCGGTGTGGACCAGGAGGTGCGGCGGCTCGGTGAGCTCGCACTGTTCGAGACCGCGCTCCCTCCATACGAGGCATATCCGGTCGGCTCGCTGGTCGAGCTCGTGTCTACGCCCGACGACGTACGCGAGGTAAATGCGGTGTCGACGAAGAAGGTCATCAAGCTGGATGACACCTCGCTCCTCGAGCCCGGCATGCAGCTCCAGTTCGGGCTCGAGCTCGGCACGATCCAGAGCGTCGACACGACCTCGGTCACGTTGCTCGCGGAGCTCCTCACGCTCCCGGTCGCCCCCGACCCGGTCGGCGTCCAGCCGCGAACCCTGACCGCCGAGGCCGCGATCGGCGCGATGACGCTCCAGCTCGATGCGCGCATCGGACTCGGTCTCGATGTCGCGAATGCCGACGTCCTGCGGATCGGGATCGCGCCGAACCACGAGATCGTGACCGTCGTGCGACTCGCCGATCCGCATGCGGCGGCGCCGGATGCCGGCGCGGTCGTCCTCGAGCGGCCACTGCAGCGGACGTACCCGGTCGGCACCCCCGTGCGGCGGGTGGTCGTCTCGGTCGATCCCCTCCGCCAGGCGACGTCGACGCTGCTCGAGACCTCCGACATCGACGGAGGATTGCTGGTCGCCGACGCCAGCAGCTATGTCCCGGGCGAGACGATCCGCGTGACGCTGCCATCGGGAGACCAGCTGTTCCACCTGATCGACTCGGTCGTGACGGTGGTACCCGGCTCGATCGAGATCGACCTCGCGCTCACGCGAAGCCACACCGCGGGTGCGTCGATCAGCGAGCGCCAGCAGCTGTTCACGGTGCGCGCCCTCGACACCGGTGCGTGGGGAAATCGCGTGCTCGTGACCGCTGCCGAGGAAGAGGTCGGCCTGGTACCACGCGCGGAGGTCACGGCAGCGACGGCCTCGCCCGGCCCCGGGATCCCGTCGACCGTGCGCCTCAATACCGTCACCGGCGTCGAGCCCGGCACCGTGCTCGAGCTCCGCACGCACGACGGCACCGCGCAGATCGGCGGCTTCCTCAAGGTCCGCGCGATCGATCGTGCTGCGAATAACCTCGTCATCCTCGATGCGCCCGGCCTCTCGGCCGTGCAGGTCGCCGCGTTCGCCGCGGCCGGTGCGAACCGGCTGCTCGTGAGGTCGCGCGAGTTCCGCATGGAGGTGATGCTGCTGAAGCGACCGAACCCTGCGGTGCCGATCCGCAACGAGGAGCTGGTCGAGCGCGAGCTGTTCCGCACGCTCAGCATGGATCCGCGGCACAGCCGCTACTTCGAGCGCATCATCGGATCGACCTTCGTCGACGGTGCCGCCACCGACGATCTCGACCAGCCGCTGCGACGCTCCGATCGGCGCTCCGAAGGTGGATCGAACTACGTGCGCGTGCACGACCTCGGGCTCAGCGATGCCGACCGCGAGCGCGTGCGCCTCGGGCCGGAGGCGCTGTTCGATGTGCTGCCGAGCGGACTGACCCGGGCGGCGCGGCTGCGCCTCGGCGACGGCGAGAGCGCCGCCGTCTACGGGGACGATCAGATCCCGCTGATGGGTGACGCGATGTACATCGGCGTCGACGATCGCGAGCCCGCGAAGCGAACAGGCATCCATGCGCTGAAGAACGCGCTCGATATCTCGCTGATCGCGGCACCTGGTCAGGTCACACCAGCGGTGCAGCAAGCGCTGATCGATCAGTGCGAGCAGCTTCGCTACCGGTTCGCTGTGCTGGACGCGCAGGGACCCGCCAGCGACACGATCGACGACATCACGGCCCAGCGGCAGCAGTTCGATACCAAGTACGCCGCGTTCTATCACCCGTGGCTCACGATCCCGGACCCGTTCCCGACGAACCTGGCCTCGGTCGCGCAGTATCCGATCCCGCCGAGCGGTCACATCCTCGGCATCTACGCGCGGACCGACGAACGACGCGGTGTCCACAAGGCGCCGGCCAACGAGGTTGTCGGCGGCATGACGGGTCTCACGCGGTACCTGAACCAGGCGGAGCAGGACGTGCTCAATGCGTACCCCGTCAACATCGACGTGATCCGCGACTTTCGCGTCAACAACCGGGGCATTCGCGTGTGGGGCGCTCGCGTGATCACGTCCGACACCGACTGGAAGTACGTGAACGTTCGCCGGCTCCTGATCTTCATCGAGGACTCGATCGACCGCGGGCTGCAGTGGGTCGTGTTCGAACCGAACGAGGAGGCGCTGTGGGCACGCGTGCGCCGCTCGGTCTCGAACTTCCTCACGACGGTGTGGCGCAACGGCGCACTCGAGGGCGCCACGAAGGACCAGGCGTTCTACGTCAAGTGCGATCGCACGACGATGACGCAGGACGACATCGATAATGGACGGCTCATCTGCGTGATCGGTGTCGCGCCGGTCAAGCCTGCTGAGTTCGTGATCATCCGCATCGGCCTATGGACGGCCGACGCCAGCAGCTAGGAGGGGCCATGGCGACCGACACACGCAAAGATCCATTTCGTGGGTTCAACTTCCGCGTCGAGATCGACGGCATCGGTGCCGGCGCGTTCAGCGAAGTGAGCGGCCTGACCGCCGATGGCGATGCCGTCGACTATCGCGAAGGCACGGACCCGATCAACAACGTTCGCAAGCTCCAGGGCCTGCGCAAGTTCCCGATGATCGTCATGCGCCGCGGCTACATCCGCGACGACGAGATGTGGCGGTGGTACCAGCGCATCTACAACGGGGAGGACGATCGTCGAAACGGAAGCGTCGTCCTCTACAACGAGCAGCGCAAGCCCGTGATGCGCTGGAACTTCGAGAACGCGTGGATCAACAAGATCGAGGGTCCGTCGCTCAAGGCCGCGGGCAACGAGATCGCGATCGAGAGCATGGAGCTCTGCCACGAGGGACTGAGCTTCGAGCTCGAGCCGAGCTAGCATGCCGACCTACTCGACACCGGGTGCCTACATCGAGTGGCAGGACGCTTCGGCGCCCGTCATTCAACCGTTGCGCACCGACATCACGGGGTTCATCGGAATCGCTGCGCGCGGTCCGGTGAACACACCCGTGCCGGTCGAGTCGGTCAAACAGTTCGAGGCCCATTTCGGCAGCTTCATCGGCGGTGGGTTTCTCGCGTTTGCCGTGCGTGGATTCTTCGAGAACGGCGGCCAGCGGTGCTGGATCGTGCGCGTCGCGGCAGCCAGGGTCCGCGCCCGGCGGCCGCTGCATCCCGCGTCTGGTCTGCGGCTGGCACACCGCGCTGGCAGATCGACGCCCGGGCCGGGCGTGTGGGGTGATGGCGTGACCCTGGCGATCTCGACGGTGTTTCCAGCGCGCACGTTCACCGTTGCCGGTGAGGCGAGCACGCGCTGGGTCAACGTCGCCTCCGTCGCGGGGTTCCAGCGTGCCGACCTGCTCGAGCTCCAGCAGCAAACCGTCACGTACCACCGCGTGCTCTCGCATGTCGACCCGGTGCTGCGACGACTGTACTTCGTGCATCCCGACGCGGGATCTGGATTGCCGTACGACCGGGTGCTCGACGGCTACGATCGCGATCAACCGCTGCAGATCCGTTCGCTCGCGTACACGATCTCGGCGCGCGAGAACGGGTGGCCGACCGGCCAGTTTCCGGCGCTGGCGCCGATCCCGGAACATCCACGCTACGCGCCCCGCGTGCTCGCGGCGCCGGTGTACCCGCTCGTGTTACCGCCGCGCGCGCCGCTACCGAAGCCGCCGCCCTGCATCAGGATCGCCGAGCTCGCCGGTGATCTGCTCGCCCTCTCGAGCCCACTCGACGTCACGCCGGGCGTGGTGTTCGAGCTTGCGGGCGGCGCCGATGGGCTCACCGACCTCACGGTCGATGATTTCTTCGCGGGCATGACCGCGCTCATGCAAATCGACGAGGTCGCGCTCGTTGCCGCACCCGACATCGTCGTGCAACCGCAGCTGCCACCGCAGTTCGCGCCGCCGCCGCCTCCGTTCGGCGATCCGTGTATCCCCTGCCCACCGCCCGACCCACCACGCGTCCTGCATCAGCCGCCGCTGGCCTTCGAGATGCCGCCGCAGTTCTCTGACGATCACGTGTATTTGATGCAGTCGCGGCTGGTGCAGCTCTGCGAGCAGGCCGGCGATCGGTTCGCGCTCCTCGACCCCACGGCCAGGATGGCGGAGGACGCCGCCCAGGGGGTCGCACTCGTCGAGGAGTGGCGCACCCGGTTCGATACGCGCAACGCCGCGCTGTACTTTCCGTGGCTGCACGTCGTGAACCCACTCGGGGGTGCGCCGACGCGTCGCATTCCACCGTCGGGGCATGTCGCCGGGATCGCGGCGCAGCTCGATCTCGAGGTCGGGGTGCATCGCGCGCCCGCGAACCGCGTCCTTGCATGGGCGCAGGACGTCACGATCGCCGTCGACGACGCTCGCCATGGCATGCTCAACGCGCACGGGATCAACGTGCTGAAGTCGCCGCCGGGTCTGGGCCTGCGCGTCCTCGGTGCGCGCACGCTGTCATCGGACCCGGCGTGGCGCTACGTCAACGTGCGTCGCCTGATGTTGATGGTGATGGAGGCGATCGACACGCAGACCCAGTGGGCCGTGTTCGAGCCCAATGATCACGTCACGCGTCGCCGGATCGCGCAATCGGTCTCGGAGTTGCTCGGTCAACTGTGGCAGCGAGGCGCGCTCGTCGGTGCGACACCCGAGCAGGCGTTCGCGGTGCGCTGTGACGAGGTCAACAACACGGCGGAGATGCGCGCGAACGGGCAACTCGTCGCCGATGTCGCCATCGCGCCGTCGCGCCCCTTCGAGTACGTCGTGCTGCGGCTGGGGCGACAGAACAACGCGTTCGAGGTGATCGAGCGCGGCACCGTGAATCAAGGAGTCGACGCATGAATCCGGTCCTCGGCTGTAACTTCCAGGTCTCGCTGCTCGACTCGCAGACATCGTTCATGTCGGCGGGAACGATCACGCTGTCGCAGGCGCTGTCGTATCCGGTGATCGGCTTCAACGAGTGCACGGGGCTCGAGATGGCCCTCGAGGTGTTCGAGTACAACCAGGGCGGCGGGAACGACGGCACGCTCAAGTTTCCGACGCGAGCGAAGCCGTCGACGCTCGTGCTGAAGCGTGGCCTGACGACGAACGAGTCGTTGTGGAAGTGGTTCTACTCGTTCATCCAGGGCGCCGGGAAACGCCGTGACGGCATGATCTCCGTCCACGACGCGGCGCAGGGTCAGGTGATGGTCTGGGGATTTCGCCGCGGCATCCCGACCAAGTACAGCGGACCCCAGCTCAACGCCGTGCAGAGCGCGGTCGCGGTCGAGTCGCTCGAGATCTCGCACGAGGGTCTCTACACCCTGGGCGGCGCCGCGGGATTTGCGACGGCGCTGTCGAACGCGGCCGGCGCACTGGCCAGTCTGGCGAACGGCTGACCATGCAGATGATCATCGAGGAAATCATCACCAACGCGCGCGCGGTCGACAAGCAAGCAGGCCTGTCGCAGGAGGCGATGCAGCAGATCATCGCGGCGTGCGTCACCGCCGTGCGTGATCTCGTGGCGAAGGACGCGCGGATCCGCGAGGAGCAGTCGATCGAAGGACCGTGGGCGCTGCAACCGCACGGTGACCGCTGATGCCGCCGGTCACGATGCTCACGTTCGAGGCCGAGGGACTGCCCAGCTTCGTCGTTCCCTACAATCCCAGCGAGCTGTCGTTCGAGAAGACGATGAAGTTCGCCGAGATCGCGATCCCCGGGCTCGATGCGCCACTGCAGCAGTTCGTGCGCGGCGAGGCCGAGAAGCTGACGCTCGAGCTGTTGTTCGACAGCACGGAGACGGGCACCGGGCTCGGTGCGACGTCGGTGACGGAGCAGAGCGACAAGGCGTTCTCGCTGGCGCGCATCAATCCGTCGACCCACGCGCCACCGGTCGTCACGGTGGGCTGGAACCACCATTTTCCCGGCGACTCGCTCGTCGGTCCGCTCGGCGCGCAGCGGCGCAACACCTTCGTCGGCGTGGTCGAGTCGATCCGACAGAAGTTCACACTGTTCTCGCCGGAGGGCATCCCGCTCCGCGCGACCGTGAACCTCACGCTCCGCGAGTACCGCAAGCTCGACGCACAGCTCTCGGAGCTGAACTTGATGTCACCGGATCGCACGCACAGCCACACGATCCGCGGCGGCGAGACGCTGTCGGCGATCGCGGGCAAGCAGTGGAACCGGCCCGGCGATTGGCGGAACATCGCCGATGAGAACGAGGTCGAGGACCCACGGCGGCTGCGCGTCGGCACGTTCCTGCGCGTTCCCGTGCTCGACACGCGGAGGCCGCGATGAGCGCTTACACGTCGATGGCCGATGCCTCGAAGGCGGCCGGTGGCTTCTACGTGCCGCAGTTCAAGGTCGTGATCACCGGTGCTTCGCTGCCCGGGGACGTGCTCCGCGACATCGTCGAGGTGACGTACAAGGACAAGCTCGAAGAGATCGATAGCTGCGAGCTCGTCGTCAACAACTGGGATGCCGACCACGGCTGCTTCAAGTACATCGGCTCGGAGCAGCTCGACGAGGGCGGTAAGCCCTCGGGCTCCGCGGCGAACCACCCGAACGCGAAGCTGTGGACGCTGTTCGATCCCTGCAACAAGGATGTCGAGCTCCACCTCGGCTACCTACCCGGCGAGCTGCGGAAGATGATCACCGGGAACTTCGTCACCTACGAGCCCAACTTCCCTGCGTCGGGGCCGCCGGTGCTGGCCGTTCGCATGCTGAACAAGCTGCATCAGCTCCGCCGCGAGAAGAAGGACGACCAGTACACGCGCAAGAACCTCACGCGCGTCACGAGCAGCGGCATCGCCGAGTACTTCATGAAGGAGAAGCGGCTGCCGATGCGGATCGAGATCCTCACCGGCGCGAAGAACTACGAGGCGAAGCGCGAGTACATCCTCCAGAAGAGCCAGTACGACATCGACTTCCTGTGGCAACAGGCGCGTGAGGAGGGCTTCGACCTGTGGATCGACCGGGACGCGGCGGGCGAGGACGTGATCAAGCTCGGGCCGTCGCAGACCAAGGCAGTGCCCGCGTATCAGCTGATGTGGGGGCAGTCGCTGATCGACTTCAAGCCGACGCTGACCACCGGCAACCAGTACAAGGCGGTGACCGTGCGGGGATGGGATCGCGCGGCCCAGAAGGTGATCGACCAGAAGGTGGAGCTCAAGGACCTCGGGAAGATCAACAAGGACCTGCACTACCTGCTGGACCAATGCGACCCCCGTGAGGAGACCGTCGTCGAGCGACCACACGGCACGAAGGGGGAGGCAAAAGCGTTCGCCACCTCGGTGTTCGCCGATCAGCTCAAGCGCATGGTGCGCGCGACCGGCACCACTGTCGGCCTGCCGCACCTGCGTGCGGGCTGCAAGGTGCAGATCGGGGGCGCGCGCGGCGCGAAGCAGACCCTCGGCTCGCGGATCTCGGGCGTGTACTTCGTCACCGCGACCACCCACATCTTCAACTCGAACGGCTACACGACGCGCTTCGAGGCGCGTCGCGAGAACGAGGAAACCTGATGAAGAACCGCGACGGCTTCGCGATCGGAAAGATCGTCGAGGTCCACGACCCCGAGGGCCTCGGCCGCGTCAAGGTGCGCTATCCGCACCTCAGCGACACGCTGACCGAGTGGGCATCGGTCGCGTCGATCATGGCGGGCGGCGATCGCGGGTGCTTCTTCATGCCCGAGGTCGATGACGAGGTGCTGGTCGCTCCGCAGCAGGGCGACTGGAACCATCCATTCATCATGGGCTTCGTGTGGAACCCGGTACAGGGTCCGCCGTCGGTGGATCCGCGCCAGCGCATGATCCGCTCGAAGAACGGACACACGATCCGCTTCCTCGACACGCCGGTCGAGAACGGCGACCAGGGTGCGCTGGTGATCGAAGACCCGCACGGCAACGTGATCACGATGACCGCGTGGGGGATCTCGATCTATGCGGCCGGCACGCTCGATATCGATGCCGGCGGCGCCATCAACATCAAGGGTCGTCCGGTGCGGGCGATCGGGGGACCGATCTGAGCCATGGAATACCCACTCAACTACAAGCTGCCCGATCACATCGTCAAGAAGCTGCAGCCGCCGATGTGCGACCTGCTGAAGCTCCCGGAGCCGACGAAGCTCGACCTGTGCTCGATCTTCGGCGGTGCAAAGATCCAGGGCATCGTCGACGTGACCAAGGCGATCCCCGACGACTGCTCGCTACTGTTCTCGATCCTGTTGCAGCTGCCGCCGATCATGATCTCGCTCGGCTGCTTCATCAAGCTGCTCGGGGTGGCGGGGCCGCTGATCAAGTTCGTCGAGGCGGTCCCCAAGCTGCAACCGCAGAAGATCCTCGAGGCGGTGCCCGAGCTGGTCGAGGCGCTGGGCGAGGTCGTCAAGTGCTTCGCCAGCCTGGCGTTGGGGCTCCCGGCGTTCATCCGGGACCTCCTGCTGCTGATCGCGAAGCTGTTGAAGTGCGTCGCGCAGATGGTGCTGTCACTCGCGAAGCTGATCGGCGGGCTGGAGATCTCGATCAAGACGGCCGAGGCAGCCGGGAACAAGGAGCTCCTGAAGCAGCTCGAGTGCGCGAAGGGCAATGCCGAGGCCCAGGCGAAGGCGGCCCAGGGCTCGCTCGATGTCGTCCAGCTCCTGATGACGCTCGCCGAGCCGCTGTTCAAGCTCGCCAATGTCGAGATGCCGTCGATCCCGGCGGTCGCCAGCGCGGAGGACGTGGCGTCCATGGAGGAAGCCGCCAACACCATGCTCTCGATCGCGTCCTCGATCGAGACGATCGCGAAGGCCCTGCCCACGTGCTGAGGGCTGCGCGCAGACCCTTCCTCGGCATCGGCTGGAAGTTCCCGCTCCAGGTGACGCCGCACGGTCGCATCGCGATGTCGAGCGAGGAGGATCGGATCGAGGAGGCGGTCCTCCTGATCCTGTCGACCGCACCGGGTGAACGCCTGATGCTTCCCGAGTTCGGTTGCGGCATCCACGAGCTCGTGTTCGCCCCGAACGACACCGCGACGGTGAGCCGGGTGGTCGATCTCGTGCGGCGTTCGCTCACGATGTACGAGCCGCGGATCGACGTGCTCGACGTGACGGCGGAGACCTCGGTCGAGCAGCCAAACCTGCTGCTCATCCGGGTCGACTACCGGATCCGCGACAACAACTCGATGAAGAACCTGGTCTACCCGTTCTTCATCAACGAGGGCGCCTGATGCCGCTCGACCAGCTCGTGCCCACCATCGACGACCGCACGTTCGCCGATCTGGTGACCGAGGCACGGACGCGCATCCCGCGCTACACGCCCGAGTGGACCGACTTCAACGAGTCGGATCCCGGCATGACACTGATCGAGCTGTTCGCGTGGATGAGTGAGCTGCTCGTCTATCGGATGAACAAGGTCCCGCAGCTGAACTACTACAAGTTCCTCGAGCTGATCGGCTTCGAGCTCACGCCCGCGCAGCCCGCGCGCGCCGAGATCACCTTCCCGATCCAGCCGAGCTACACGCTGCCGTCCGTGATCATCCCGATGGCGACGCAGGTGTCGAGCGAGCAGCCCGATGAGGAAGGGCCGGTGATCTTCGAGCTCGACCGTGCGCTCGTCGCGATCACCGCCTCGCTCGACGCGGTGCAGATCAACGAACCGCCGATGTACAAGGAAGTCTCGGTCGCCAACGGCGATGCGAAGACGGGCTTCGCGGTGTTCGGCAACCTCGCGCGTCCCGGTGCCGCCCTGCTACTCGGGTTCGCGTCGACCCTGCCATTTCCCGAGGTCGAGCTCGATCTCGCGTTCTTCACCCAACCTGCAGCCGGCACCGTCCCGGCGGCGACCTGCGGTGGCGCGGCCGCGATCCCGGCGTGGGCGACGGTCGCGTGGGAGTACTGGAACGGCAGCGACTGGATGCCGATGGCGCTGGTCAAGGACGACACGGCGAGCCTGACGCAGGATGGCCACGTCCGCATCCAGCTGCCCCCGATTGGCAGCTTGGTGCTCGACACGATGGGCGCGAAGACGGACGTCCCGCGCTACTGGATCCGCGCGCGCCTGGTGGTCAGCCGCTATCAGCTACCGCCGCGCCTGCTCGCGATCCGCACGAACACCGCGTCCGCGACCCAGGCCGAGACGATCAGCTTCGAGCTCCTGGGAGCCTCTGATGGCCGCCCCACACAGGTGTTCACCACGAGTGGGAAGCCGATCCTCGAGGGAACGATGGGCATCGAGGTCGACGAAGGCGAGGGATTCGTGGCGTGGACCGAGGTCCCGGATCCGTTCGGCTCGGGGCCCGACGACACACACTACGTCCTCAATCGTTCGACGGGCGAGGTGCGGTTCGGCGACGGGATCCGCGGGCGGATCCCGGTCGCGAATTCGGCGAATCGGATGAACATCCGCGCGACTTCCTATCGCGTTGGCGGCGGTGCGCGCGGCAATGTCGCGGCGAGTGCGCTGACGTCGCTACTCGGCGCGCTCCCAGGCATCGCAGTCAACCAGATCACGAATCTCTACGCGGCCGGCGGCGGCGCTGATGAAGAGTCGCTCGCGAGTGCGCGCGATCGCGCACCGGGGATGCTGCGCACACGCGATCGTGCCGTGACTCCGGAGGACTTCGAGCGCCTTGCGATCGAGGCCGGCATCGCGCGCGCCAAGGCGCTGCCGCTCCGACATCCAGACTTTCCGACGATGCAGGTGCCGGGGGTGGTCAGCGTCGTCGTGGTGCCGAATGTTCCCGGCGATGCACCGATGCCCAACCCCGTGACGCTGAAGACGGTGTGCGCATACCTCGACTCGCGTCGCCTGCTGACGACCGAGCTCTACGTGATGCCGCCGCGCTATCGCACGGTGACGATCACCGCGCGCATCGTCGCCAGCGACGACGCCGACTCGGCGAAGGTCCAGGGGGCCGCGTTCGCGGCGATCGATTCCTACTTCGATCCGCTGACCGGTGGCGAGGAGTCGACCTCGACGGTACCGGGTCGTGGATGGCCGTTCGGCGGTGGGATCTACTACTCACAGGTGATCCGGCGCTTGCTCGTACCGGGGGCGAAGCGCATCGCGAGCGTGAGGATGCAGCTCGACGACCTGGTCGCGGAGCCGTGCGGCGACCTGCAGCTCGACGACGACGAGCTCCTCGTCAGCGGCATCCACCAGATCCAGGTCGACTACGAGGCCTCCACGTGACGCACGCCGCCGCTCTGCTGCCGCCGGTCCCGGCGCCACCACACGATCCGTACTCGATCGTGCTGGACTGGCGTGCGGGCTGGCGCACGAGCGGCGCCGTGACGAATGTCGAGCTGTCTCCACTCGACAACTCACTCGTCCTCGTGCCCGCGGTTGGTTCGCTGCCGGTCGCCGACGCGGCCGGCACGTTCGGCGGTCTCCTGCTGCCGAGTAATGCGGTGTTCGGTCCAGACTGCATCCTGCTCGTACTCGATCGCAAGCGCACCCGCCTGCTGCGGTTCGATCCCTGCGAGTGCGTGTTCGTGCCGCTCTCGTGCATCGCGGGCGAGGGCAAGAAGCCACGCCAGCTCGCGAGCCCCGGTGGGATGGCGGCGAGCTGCGGCAATCTCTACATCGCCGACGCGGGCAACAAGCGTGTCCAGGTGTTCGGGTTACGTGGCCTCCCGTTGCGCGCGATCTGGCAGCAGCCGGTGGCGCTGCCGCAGCCGTGGTTGCCCGTTGCGATCGCCGCGGATCAGCGAGCGCGGATCTTCGTGGGCGATGCGAACAACGGAATGGTGCACGTGTTCGCGGCGACAGGGCGCTACCTGCGCTCGCTCGACGGGCTGGGTGCGATCGAGCACCTGACCGTGGACCGCGACGGTCGGCTCTACGTGCAGGCTGCGGGCGAGGTGCTCGTGATCGACGCCGACACCTGGCTCGAGACCCACCGCCCGCTCGAGAGGCACACGCGCTCCGACGAGGTCGCGAAGCGGTTCTGCGGGCTGCCGTTCGCCGTCACCACCAGCGGGCACTTCAAGCTATGCGGCGGCGAGTTCGACGCCAACGGCGATCCGGCCGAGCCGGAGCCCGCGGTCGGTGTCGCGTACCAGACGTCGGGCTCGATGATCACGGTCGCGATCGATAGCGCGACCTACAACTGTGTGTGGGATCGACTCGAGCTCGACGGCGAGTTCCCGGAGGGCACGAGAGTCGTCGCCTCGGTCTACACGTCGGAGACGCCGCTCCCCGACGCGATCATCAGCACGCTCACCGACGAGTGGGTGGCGTGCCCGCCGTGCGATGGCCTCACGCGTCCGTGGGACTGCATGCTGCGCGCGCCAGCGGGTCGCTATCTGTGGCTCCGCCTAGAGCTCGCGAGCCACGGAGATCACACGCCACGCATCCGCAAGGCGCGGGTCGTGTTTCCCCGCGTCAGCCTGCGCCGTTACCTCCCGGGCACGTACGGCACGGACCTCCAGGCGGCCGAGTTCACGGATCGCTTCCTCGCGATCTTCGATCAGACGTTTCGGGGCATCGAGTCGACACTCGACTCGCAAGCGCAGTTCTACGACCCCTCGTCGGCGCCCGCCGAAGACGGGCGGGACTTCCTCGCATGGCTCGGCACGTGGATCGGCGTCACGGTCGACCGCTCGTGGCCGCTCGATCGTCGCCGCCGCTACCTGAAGCAGGTCGGCAAGCTGTTTCGGTTGCGTGGCACGCTCGCGGGACTCCGCAACAACCTGCAGCTGTATCTCGGTCTGCCACTCGACAACGACTGCGCGCAGCCGGTGTGTCCTCCCTGCACGACCAAGCCAGCCCCGAAGTGGCGGCCACCCGAGCTGGTGCTCGAGCACTACCGGCTGCGCCGCTGGATGTTCCTCGGCGCGGGCCGCCTCGGTGACGAGGCGCGGGTGTGGGGCGACAACATCGTCAACCGCTCGCGCCTCGATGGTACCGGTTGCCGCGGCAACGCGCGGCCCGGCGTCACCACCTTGAACACGACGCAAGACCCGCTGCGCGATCCGTTCTGGAACTACGCGCACAAGGTCACGGTGTTCGCACCGGCGTCGTGTGCACGCACCCCCGCGGCCAGGCGCGGGCTCGAACGGCTCGTCCGCGCTGAACGGCCGGCGCATGTCGCATTCGACATCGTCTACGTCGAACCGCGGTTCCGGATCGGCACGCAATCGATGATCGGATTCGACACCGCGATCGGCCGCTACCCCGACGCCAACGTCACGCTCGGCGAGGCCAAGCTCGGACGCGCAACCGTGCTCGGCGGCCACGGGCCGGGCGACTCGATGACCGTTGGTGACCGCGCACGCATCGGCACCACGACAAGGCTGAGATGAGGACCGACATGCACAACGCAGCCACATGCCCGACCTGCCAGGCCACCGCGCTCACGCGCAATCACTACTTCACCGGCAAGCTGATGGTGGAGCGCGACTTCACAGACGAGCAGGTGTACTTCCGCGAGCGCTTGCGTCTGCACAACCAGCGCCTGCACGGCACCGGTGTCGTGTGCGGCCTCGGCGTGAAGCAACACCCGAACCCCGCTTGTCAGGACCGCTTCGTCATCCTCGAGCCGGGGAGTGCGATCGATTGCTGCGGTGCCGATATCCTCGTCACCGCGGACGACACGATCGATCTGTGGAGCTTCCCTGCGGTGAAGGAGCTATACGACGCTCCCGACGAGGAGGACCATGTCCTCCAGCTCGCGATCTGCTATCGCGAGTGCCCGACCGAGGAGATCCCCGTCCTCTATGACGACTGCGCGTGCGACGACTCGCAGTGCGCGCCGAATCGCATCCTCGAGAGCTACTCGATCGACGTGATCGTGGATCCGGTCACGCCGCCCGCGATCGATCAGCAACCGACGCTCACGCGAGCCGGCACGCTCGGGATCACCGCACCGCGTGCGGTCGTGCTCGACGAGGCGGGCGGTCGCGTGTTTGTACTGTCGCCAACCGCGATCTACGAGCTCGATGCGACGACCCAGGCCGTGACGTCCTCGTTCTCGCTCGGGCAGGCGGGCCTCGCGATGGCGATCTCGCGCGACGGCACGGTGCTGTACGCATTCGTCGCCCCGGCGAGCCCGGGCGCGGACGGCGAGATCTGGTTCTTCGATACGGCGAACCTCGCCGCCGGCGTGATCGACAGCGCGCCCGTCGCGGGCGGTGGCGCGGAGACGCCGTGGGTCACGATGACGTGGCTCGACACGCTGCTCGCCGCTTATCCGAGCGGCAAGCTCTGCGCGTGGCAGGTCACCGACGCGGCAAATGCACCGTCGGAGAGCCTGTCGCTTGCGGCAGGGATCACCAGCATCGTCGCTTCGAGCGATGGCGCGCGCGCGTGGGTGGCGCGTGGCACCGACACCCTCGACGTGCTGGACCTCACCGTCGCCGGCTTCAACCCGGCACCGCTCCAGGTGCCCGGCACGACGCTCACGGTGCTCGCCGTGCTTTCGAGCACGCTGCCCGACAGGCTGGCCGCCGGAGATGGAGCGGGTGCAAAGCTCCACGTGATCGATCCAGCGAAGCCGAGTGGCACGGCACCGCTCGCGAGCGCCGGGCTCGCCGCGTCGCCGGTGGCGATGGTCGGTGCGCTCGGTGGTGGCTGGGTCTACGTCGTCGAGACCAACGACGCGATCGAGGTGATCGATGTCGGGCGGCTCCTGCAGGGGCTGCCCGTGGTGCCGCCGCCGCCGCTCGCGATCGGGATCAAGCCCTTCGCCGTGGTGCTCGCGACGAGCGGGCTCCGCATGTACGTGCCGTATGCGGGTGGGCTGGCCGACGGCAGCGATAGCGGCGTCGCCGTGATCGACATTCTCCCCGCCGACTGTGGCGCGCCGCTCCGCCGCGTGCGGCCGTGTCCGGGTTGCGGCAGCGCCGATTGCGTCGTGGTCGCGACGATCCGCAACTACCACCCGGGCCGCCGGCTCCTCGACAAGACCGAGCCTGCACCGAGCGCGGCCACTGACGCGGCGAACAGCATCTCGCGCATCGACGAGCTCGACGGCCGCAAGATCCTCGCGAGCACGGAGATGCTGCAAGAGGTGATCGAGTGCATGCTGGCGCACGGTGGTAGCGGCGGCGGGTGGGGGCACAGGGTCCCCCGGTGGTCCCGAACCCCGGAACGCCCGGACTGCCCGGACTGCCCGGGCTCCCCGGCATCCAGGGATTGCAGGGTATCCCCGGCGTGGGTCTCAGCAACGCGTTCACCCGGATCAACGCACTCAGCTGGAAGCATGGCGGCGAGGGACAGCCGATCTCGATCACCGCCAGTCCGGGTACCGCTGCGCAGCGGGCGTTCGTGATAGGGTTAACGAATACGGTCGAGATCGCGTCTGGCATGGGAAACACGGCGGCACAGATCGCGCGCAACGCGTTCAACACGCTGGTCGTCGAGGCCGCGCACGTCACGGTCCCCGGCGAGGCGGCGACGTGGCTGTGCACGTGTCGAGTGAACGGCACCGTGATCCCTGTCGAACCCACGTTCGGCGCAGATCCGACACTGATCACCGGCGCGACACCGAGCAACTGGCCCGCGCGCGCACTCGCGTTCTTGGTCCCGCGGCTCGCATTCCCGAACCAGCAGCCGCTCGAGCTGTGGGTTCGTCTCTACGGATCGCTTGTCGTCGATACGAACATGCGCGCTATCGCAGCTGACTTCGTCGGCGGCAACCTGCCGACCGGAGACATCCGGGCGAATGTCGCGGATCCACCGGTCTGCATCCCGGGCGGCCAGTTCGCGAGCTGGCTCACCGTGCGTCCCATCGTCACCTAAGGCGGAGACTCCCATGGCAGACAACTTCAATTCTCGTCTCTATGCACGTGGCTACGCCGCCCAGGCTCCGCAGCGCGTGAAGGTCACGAACCGCGGACACGAGACACCGTGCTGCATTCCCGACTGCGCAGATTGCGGGCTGCTGGAATGTCTATGCCGCCCACGCTTCTTCGCCGGTCAGCTGCTGACCGAGCAAGATCTCAATCGGCTCGACGCGTACGTCCGCGCGAAGAACCGGCTCCACACCCGCCATCTGCACGGGTGGGGTGTCGTCAACGGGCTGCAGGTCCGTTGCGACTCGTGCGGCACCGGCGTGATCGTCGGCGCGGGCTACGCGGTCGACCCCTGCGGCGAGGACATCGTCGTGTGCGAGGACACGGCGGTCGACATCTGCGCGCTGATCAAGCGCTGTCAGAACGTCGACATCACGTGCGTACCGTCGCGCACCGGCGCGGGGACCAGCTGCGATGAGCTCGAGGAGGACTGGGTGCTCTCGATCCGCTACGCCGAGACCCTCGCGCGTGGGGGCACCGCGTTGCGCTCCACGCCGAGCTGTGCGTGCGGCGCGCCAGGCGGTGGCTGCGCGTGCGGCGGTAGCTGCGGTTGCGGTCGCGGCAGCTGCTCGTGCGGCGGGAAGAAGTCAAAGCAGCCGGAGCGCAAGCCGCGCGGCACGCCCGCCGAGTGCGAGGCGACGGCGATCTGTGAGGGCTACGAATTCGACGCCTTCCTCGCGCCGAGAGATTCCCTGCGGCCCGACAACGGGAAGCTGCAAGGCGGTCTGATCGATCGGTTGCGCTGCTGTCTCGAGCCGCTCATCGACTCGCTGCCGAAACCGCCAAACGAGAACAACGACTACACCCAGAATCAGGCCGCGTGGCACCTGTGGTGTTGCCGCATCAAGGACGCGCTGGTCGCGATCCTATCCAGCGGCGCGCAGTCGAACTGCACGCTCGTGGAGCAGCTACAGAGCCTCGAGTGCCCGTCGCCCAGCGACCCGAGCTTCGTCTTCAAGATGCAGACCGTGGTTGCCGCCTTTGGAGAATTCCTGATGGAGGCGCTGCTGGCGTGCATCTGCAGCGCCCTGTTGCCGCCCGCTCCATGCGGGACCTCTGACAAGCGCGTACCGCTCGCGATCGTCACGGTCCGCAAGCGCGACTGCAAGGTGCTGCGCGTCTGCAACTGGACGCATCTGCGCAAGCTGTTGATCACGATGCCGTCGCTCGAGTATTGGCTCGGCTGGATCCCGGTGTTCCGATCGATCCAGGACGCGGTCGCGCGGTTTTGCTGCGGCGACTTCGAGCTGCCGCGCGCCAACCCGATCCCCGAGAACCCGACGACACCCGGCACCCCGACGACACCGGGCAACCCGAACAATCAACCACCACCCGTCGACTGGGTGCCTCCCTCGCCATCGATGATGAAGGTCAACCCCGAGCTCGATCCGCAGGTCGTTCGAGACAACCAGACGATGGCATCGATGGTGATGTCTGCGATCGCACGCGGCGGTGTCCCGATCGATCCGAACATGATCGTGAACGGCCTGTTCGGGGTCGGCGCCGCGGCACCTCAGTCGATGACCTCCGCCGAGAAGGCGAACGTCGCGCCGTTCCTGTTGCTGAACGAGGTGCTGCGCCCGGTCGTCGCGAGCTTCGTGCCCGACGTCGCGCGCGGCCCGGCGGCCACCAACGCGGCGGGGCGCGCCGAGACTGCATCGCTGAACCTGCGCGTCGCGGCGCTCGAGGCGGCCATCCGCGAGCTGGGAGGTCGCATCCCATGAACGACATCGCCGCGGAGCGACCCTCCTTCTTCGAAGGCGAGGTCATCGGCGCCGCCGATCTCGAGCAGATCATGGTGTACGTGCGCGAGCAGAGTGCACGGCACCTGCTCGGCGGTCATACGTGGGGCATCGTCGCCGGACTCCAGCTGCTCGAGCAGACGGCGCCGTCCGGCGCGATCGACGTCTATCTGCTGCCAGGCTATGGGATCGACGGCTACGGGCGTGCGGTCGTGGTGGTCAATCCCCTGCGGCTCGACGTCGCGTGGTTCAACGGCCAGCCCACCGGGCCGACCCAGGTCTGGATCCGCTATGACCAGGGTGCGACCCGCGGCGTGCGTCCCGGCTTCCAGGTCTGCTGCGGTGACAACGATGCGTTCAGTCGCGTCGCCGAGAGCTACGAGGTCGAGGTCGGCAATCTGTCGCTCGCGAAGCAGCAGTCTGGCATCTCGATCGCGGGCGAGGCGATCGCCGACGCACGCACGGCGTCGCGCATGTTCGACGACGCGGGCCCGGTGATCTGCGACGGCTCGGTGCCGTACCAGGACATGCCGCTCGCCGACGACACCAGGAGTCGGTGGCTGATCCCGCTCGGGGAGGTCGGCTGGCAGCCGGGAACACCGGGACAGTTCGTGACCCTCGTCGACAGCGATCCGACAAAGGTGTTGCACTCGCGCCGACTGCGGCGCTACGCCGGCGTCGTCGGCGAGAACTTCTACGCGGCCGACGGGTTGATCCGGCTGCGGCGCCGCGAGTCAGGCGTCGCGGGCATCGTCGACCAGAAGGTGATCGATGCAGCGTGCGGTTCCGGCGACCTCGCCGATCCATCGCACGACGACGATCTCGAGAACTGCGCGGATGGGCCGACCCCGACGGAGCTGGTCTGGGTCGAAGGCCGCATGCGCGTCACCGACGACGTGCGGGTGCTCGCCCCGGGTCGGCTCGAGCTTCGCAACGCGAAGGGCACCAGCTACTTTCCGCCGACGGCCAAAGGCAGCGCCGCGACGTTCCTCCAGCGCACTGACCATCAGGCAGGTCCCGCGAACAACGCGGATCTCGCGGTCGTGATCGGCAAGGCAGCGACCGGCAACAACCGGTTCCTGATCCAGGAAGCGTCCGAGCCCCAGGAGCCGACGCCGTGTCAGGCGGTGCAGTTCGCGACGCTCACGACCCGGGTGGCGGTCCTCGACAACGGCAACGTCGGCATCGGGACGGATGCGCCCGACCAGCTCCTGACCGTCGCGAACGCCGGCGGCGACGCATTCATCCACCTGCACGACGGCGACGTCCCCTCCGATCTGTACCTCGGCGCAGGCGAGTTCGGCGGCGTGTTCACGACGGCGAACACCAACGACCTGCGCTTTCGCACCGGCGGCACCGACCCGACCGACGACGCTCAGACCCGGATGACGATCGTGTCGACCGGGCAGGTCGGCATCGGCACGACGACCCCAGACCCTGGCCACAACATCACGTTGCACGGCAAGACGCGGGCATCGCTGATCGCGCGCACCGAGGACCCTCACGAGGTGCTTGTCGCCGCGACCTCGGCGGGCGCGCTCGTCGCCTCGAACACGGCGGGTGACGATCTACGGCTCGGCGCCGATGAGGCCGAGCCCTACGTCTGGATCAAGGCGAACGGCCGGGTCGGCGTGCATCATAGCAACCCGGCCTATAACCTCGACGTCGTCGCGAACACCGGCAATGCCGAGCTGCGGCTCGCCGCGACCGCCGGTGCCGCGAACCGTCACATGCTGGTCGGCGCCGAGGATGCGGGGGTCTATGCCGGCTCGCACTCGGAGCACGACTTCCGGCTGAAGACGTTCGAGACGACGAAGATGATCGTGAAGGTCGACGGCAAGGTCGGCATCGGCACGGAATCGCCGACCCAGACGCTCGACGTGCGCGGTCCAATCAAGCTCGGCTACTTCGGCCAGTACTACGCGACGGGCGGCCACCTCAACTGGGCCATGGTCCCGGGCGTCGTCAATGCCGTCGGGTCCAGCAGCGGTGCGGGCTGGACCAGCACGCACAACCCCTCGACGAGCGACTACAAGATCGAGTTCACGACGGCCTTCTTCGTGAACCCACCGATCGTGACGGTGACGCTTGTCGGGTCCGGCAGCAGCGGTGTCATGGCGATGATCACGGCAGCCGATGCAGGCGGTTTCACCATCGAGTTGTCGTCGGGGGAGCACGCCTTCCACTTCATCGCGATCGCGGAGCGGTGATGGATCGCGTCACCGTCAGCCGGATGCGGGTGGATTGCGCGGTGCCGCGTGATCAGCCGAACCCGATGGCGGTGCGCGCGCGCGTCGACGACGCCTGCGTGCGCTTGCCGGCGGTGCTCGCGGAGCTCCTGGCACCGCTCGCCAAGCTCGGCGATGAGGTGATCGTGCTGCAGCGGGTCGAGATCACGCTCGATCTCGACACCTCGCTCCCAGCCGACGAGCTCGCACGCGCATGGGCGTCGCGGCTCGCGATCGCCGTCGCGACGGCAATCTCGCCAGCATCTCGCACCACGATGCTGCGGTTCCCCGACGAGGCGCACTACCTCGCGCGGTTCCTGGTCGACGCGGCGTCGGGGCGCGCGATGCAGACCTGGTACTACCGGCGCTGGCGCGGGCTCGCCCCACTCGCCATCTCCTCGCAGCTACGCACGGCGATCTGCGAACACCCCGCGCGAGGCCTCGCCGCACTGGCCACGTTGTCGCGTGCCGAGCGGATCCAGGTGCTCTCGACGCTCGGAGGCGATGCGCGACGCGTCGTCGAGGAGGTGCTCGCGAGCGGCGAGGGTGGCGACGTCACGCGCGCGGCCCAGGCCCTGACGCCGCACGTGGCCGCGCTGCTCGAGCTCCAGGCGCTGTCGTCTCCGTGGCAAGCGGCGCTCGCACTCGCCGCCGAGGTCGCCGGCGAGCTCTCACTCGCCGAGCTGCGCGCGGCGGTCGCGCTCGCGGTGGCGGTCGCCTCGACGTGGTCCAGGACGACGCGCGTGCTCGCGCCCGCGCTCGGCGCATTGCGCGACGCTGCCGACGCGCCGTCGCTTGCGCCGTTGCTCGCGCTCGACGAGCCGACGCGGCGCGCGCTGCTCGCGCCGCTCGCGCCGCTCGGGGCACCCGCCACCATCGTGCCAGTCGCGAGCTGGCCACGCGGCTGGGTGGGCTCCTCCTGTTGCTGCCGCGACTGGCCGAGCTCCGCCTCGAGGAGGTGTTCGGAGCCGCCGCTGGTCACGCGCGGCTCGAGATCCTCGCCCGCGCCGCCGGAAGCGCGCGTCGCGCCGAGGTGCTGGCGGATCCCTTGTGGCGGTACCTGTGCGGCGTGACGAGCGCTGAGATCGAGCCGGGTGCACTCGCGCCGGCGATCTGGCAGCGGGGTGCGGCGTACGCGCAACGGCTGCGCGTGATCGTGACGCGGCACACGACGCCGCTGCTCGTCGTCGCGTCGGCGCCGGGTGGGGAGTGGTTGTCCGTGACGGCGCTGACTCCTGCGATCCGTCGCGCGTTGCGGGCGGCGAGCGCGCTCGACATCGCCGGCATCGAGCTCGCAGCCGACATCACCCTGGCGACGGCACGCGCGACAGCGGCGATGCTCGCGTGGCTCGATCCCGATCTCGAGAACACCGGCGACGTCGCGTTCACCATCGCCGCGCAGCACGTCCTGCGCGCCTTCGCCCGCAGGTTGCCGGGCTTCGCGAGCTCGTCTCCGCAGTTCCTGTTCGACAGCTTCCTCGCCTTCGACGCGACGATCGTCGAGCGCGAAGGCACCTTCCACTGCCGCGTCGGACGCCCGCATCTCGCGGCGGTGTTCGGGCTCACCGGCGGGCTGCGTGGCCGGATGCGACTCGCGGATGGCCGCGCACTGGAGCTCTATCCGGAGGCCGGCTGATGGCCGGGGACTTCACGCACGAGCTGCAGCGCCTCGATCTGCTGGTCCACCGCGAGATCCTGCGCCTGCGTGCCGGCTACCAGCTTTCGCTCGACGAGCTTCGCGGCGTCTACATCAGCGACGAGCAGGTCGACGCGCTCGTCGCGGAGGCGCGGCCCGCCGGGACACCCGATGTTGCGGAGCTCACGCGTCTCGCCGACGAGCTGCACGCGCACCACGGTGACACCTCACCGCTCGCCGCGATCGCGCGCGACTTCGAGCTCTCCCGTTCGAGCGCGATGCGATCCTCGTCGCGCTCGCACCCGAGCTCGCGCTCAAGTACGAGGCGCTGTACGGTTACCTCAACAAGCGGCGGCGCGGCGGCATGCAACCGTCGATCTCGTGGTGCGTCTGTGCGGGCGCGCAACCAACGCGCGCGCGCAGCTGACCGCCTCCGCGCGGTTGATTCGCGACGGGCTCCTCGAGACGATCGATGCGCCCTCGAACATCGCCCCGAGCTGGCGCGTGCGCTCGTCGCCGGCCCGGCGCTCGTCACGGCGTTGCTCGGGCTCCCCGCGTTCGACATGCGGCTCGCCGCGTGCGTCGAACCCTCCGGCGACCGTCACGCGTCGCGCGTCGTGCTGCCCGAGGCGATCGAGGAGGTGCTCGCGACGTTCGCCACACCGCTCGCCCACGCCTCACGTCGTCCGGTCATCGTCCTCGTCGCCGATGCGGCGCAAGCTCCCGAGGCGGCAGCGTCCTCGCTCGTCCACCGCTGGCAGCGTGGTCTCCTGCGGGTGCTCGGCAGCACGTGGCCGAACGAACGCTGGGCTGCGCCAGCGCTCGCCCTCGTTGCGCGGCTGCGTGGCGATGCGGTCCTCGTCGACCTCGAGGAGTGGCAAGCCGACGCGCGCCGGCTCCTCGCGCCGCTGTTCCACGCGCTCGCACGCGCGCACGTACCCGTCGTCGTGGTGGCCTCACCGGCAACCGACTGGCGGGCGGTCGTTCGGGAGCACGCCGCCATGACGATCTGCCTCGACGAACCCGACGTCGCAGCGCGCCGCCGGCTCTGGAGTCGAGCTGTCTCCGGATCCTCCGCGGACGCGAGCGCCATCTCTCAGGTCGCGGAACACTTCCGGCTCGGACCCGCGCAGATCGACGACGCTGCCCGCACGCTCGCGTTCGCCCCGAGCGACGACGTCACCGACCTGCGGACCAGGTTGTTCCGCGCCGCGCGAGGCCAATCGAGCGGAGACCTCGGTCACCTCGCGCAGCTCGTCCCCCAACGCCACGCCTGGGCCGATCTCGTGTTGCCTGCGGCCGTGACCCGGCGCCTGCGCGACGTCAGCGGCGCGGTCGCGGCCCGGGCCAAGGTGTTCGGTGACTGGGGCTTCGGCAAGCGCAGCGGTGCGGGTCTCATGGTGATGTTCGCCGGCACCTCCGGCACCGGCAAGACGATGAGCGCTTCCGTCATCGCGCGCGAGATCGGGCTCGAGCTCTATCGCATCGAGCTCGCGAGCATCGTCTCCAAGTACATCGGCGAGACCGAGAAGAACCTGCACCGCCTCTTCGAGGCCGCGCGCCGCGCGAACGTCATGCTGTTCTTCGACGAGGCGGACGCTCTCCTCGGCCGGCGGTCCGAGGTCAAGGATGCTCACGATCGGTACGCGAACATCGAGGTCGCATACCTGCTCCAGAAGATGGAGGAGCACGACGGCGTGATCATCCTCGCCTCGAACCTCGCGAAGAACATGGACCAGGCGTTCTCGCGACGCCTGCACTACATCGTCGAGTTTCCGCGCCCCGACGCCCCGCTCCGCGAACGCCTCTGGCAAGCGATCCTGCCGCCCGAGATCCCGCGCGATGACGACATCGACTTCGCGTTCCTCGGCCGCCAGTTCGAGCTCGCCGGTGGCGACATCAAGACGATCACGCTCGACGCCGCGTTCATCGCGGCTGCCGCAGGCCGCCCACTGGGCATGGCGGACCTGATCGGCGCCGTGTCGCGTCAGATGCTCAAGCAAGGCCGGCCGCCGAGTGCGAGCGACTTCAAGCAGTATCACCAGCACTCCGTCGGTAGCGGAGCCGCGCGATGAGCGAGGGTGGGCGCGTCGGTGGCGTGGCGACGGCCGCGCGGGCCGTGCAAGCTCGTCCGGCCCTGGCCGGGACGCCGGTGGCAGCGCGCCGTGCATGGACGCGCAATGCCTTGGCAACCTCCAGCTGCGCGCGGCCCTCGCCCCCAGCGCGGCTGGGTGGACCGGTGACGCGAACGGTAACCTGGCCGCGGCGCGCACCGCCGCTGTCCACGAGGAAGCGCGTCGAGGCACCCGCGGCGCCGCGACCCAGCTCCCCCACCTCGAGCAGATCCAGCGCTCGTTCGGCCGGCACGATGTGGAGCACGTGCAAGCGCATGTCGGCGGCGACGCGAGCGACGCGACCCGTGCGATGGGAGCTCACGCCTTCGCCGCGGGCGATCATGTCGCGTTTCATGGCGCGCCAGATCTGAGCACCGCGGCGCACGAGGCCGCGCACGTGGTGCAGCAGCGCGCGGGCGTGCACCTGAAGGGCGGAGTCGGAACGCCGGGAGACGTCTACGAACAACACGCCGACCGCGTTGCCTCGCTCGTGGTCGCGGGCAGATCTGCCGAGGCCGTGCTCGACGAGCATGCCGGCGGAAGTGGCACCGGTGTGCAGCACACGTGCGCGCAGTGCGGCGCGGAGAGCACTTGCGCATGCTCGGTGCAGAAGCAGGAAGCGCCCCCGGGTTTCGTGCCCGAACCGCCAGGCGCGGCGCCTGCGACACCGACAGCCGCCAGCACCGCGCAGGCGAAGACGTTCAGCAACGGACGGACGTTCTCGTCGGACGCCGAGTTCACGCGGCGCAAGCTGCTCGAGATGTGGGTCGCGCTCGGTCGCGAGGAAGTTCAGAAGTTCGCCGAGAACTGCACCGAGCAAGATCCGGAGGCAGTGGAGTTCCTCGACCGCACGAACCCCGGACGCAAGACCTGGACCTACCCGAACAACACGCCGCCACCTGCGCCGATGGTCTCGCCGGTCTACTCGAACCCACCGCCGACTCCTGCTTCGGTCGAGAAGTCCGGACTCCGAGGGCGGCTGGACATCTACGCGACGATCGAGACGCAGTACAAGCGCCTCGACCGCGAGCGCAAGAAGTTCGAGACGACATTTCAGTCGACCGCGACGCAGCGCCTCGCGCTCATCCTCGAGGCGAGCGTCGTCGAGGTGAAGAAGGAGCAAGCGCGCTACGGCCTCGATGCCGAGGGCAAGAAGCACGGCACGTCCGGCACGGCGGAGGTCCAGATGGACCTCGCGGAGATGGCGAAGAGTGCGCGCGAGCTCGCGCGGCTCAAGCGTGCCGTCGATCGCGAGTTCGCGCTGGAGACCGCCGCCGCGTTGCCGGGCCTGTTCACGCCGGCCTTCGGTCTCGGTGCTGGGGCGAAGTACCCGACGTCCAACGGTCCCTCTGGCATCGGACGTCGCCTGATCCACCAGCGAGCGTACGATCAAGCACGGCTCACCGCGTGCCGTCGCTGGCCCGTACTGGCTGGGTTCGAGCCGCGGGACATTGGTCAGGCACCAACCGGCTGGGACACGCTCGCGACCGACGCAACCGGCGACAAGGCAGGGGCCAAGCAGCTGGCGGCGATGGCGACCGACATCGAGGGCAAGCTCGAGCATATCCAGACGGTGAAGGACAGCCTCGGTGACGGATCCCTGATCTGGGAGTTGCCCATCATCAAGAACGGGACCCGGCTCGTGATGGGCATCGCACCCGGCTCGATCGAGTATCGCTGGCTCGCAGACCACGAGGCCGTGCTGAAGGCAAATGCCGAGCTGCGGGAGAAGATCCTGTTCGGCATCACGATCGCCCTCGTCGCGATCACGCTGATTCCTTCGGGAGGCTCGAGCGCGCTCGCGCTCGCGGGAGCGGGTGCCACCGTCGGGCTCGCCGGTGTCAGCGGGTACCAGCTGGTGCACGAGGTCCAGCAGTACACACTCGACGTGGCGCAGTCCGATACTGCGTACAGCACGGCACTGCGGATCTCGATGGCGGAGCCGGACCTGGCGAAGGTCGCGACCGCGGCGGTCGCCGCAGGGCTCGATGCGTGGGGCGTCGCGCATGCGTTCAGGACGATCAAAGGCCTCTACCGTGCAGCGATGCTCAAGCAGGCCGGCGCGGTCGAGAAGCTGACCGCGCATGGCGAGCAACTCCGGCGTGGGCTCGGGCAGGAGCTCGCGAACCAGGTGTCCAAGACCCGCGAGGTTGCGGGCGACGCGATCAAGACGCGCGACGTGTTCGAGGCCGACAGGCTCGGCGATCTGATGAAGGTCGCGGGTGGCCACGAGGGCGCCTTCACCGGATCGGGCAAGCTCTTCCGGTGCTCGCCGCTCTGTGCGGAGGCCCGGTACCTCTACGACGATATCCTCTCGAGCCGCCCGGATCTGCTTGCCGAGCTCAACCGCCTCGAAGGCGGCGTGATCGACCTCGCGCAGGTCGCGGCCCGCAAGCCGGCCGCGAATCTGTTGCTCAACAAGCTGCAGACGATCAGCGAGATCCGAGCGCTCCCCGACAACCTGTTGCGCGATCTGCTCGAGGCGGCCTCGAAGACGCCGCTCATCCGCGAGCTCGAGCAAGAGGCGGTCTATCGGTTCGGCAGCGTGCAGGGTGCCTCCAAGGTCCCGCTGCTCGGCAAAGCAGCAGAGGCTCCAGCGCTGAAGAGTGTCGATCCGGGTGCCTGGATGGCCCCCGAGAACTTCAAGGCGTTCGACGGCGTCAACCCCACCTTCGGCAAGGGCGCCACGTTTGGCTACAACCTGGTCGAGGAGACCTACAAGGGCCGCAAGATCTGGGTCGTCGAGCAAACGATCACCGGAGGCAAGTGGTACTCGGTCAAGACACTCAGCTCGCCGAAGGTGACGCAGGCGCTGATCAAGGAGAACGTCGAGCTCTCGCTGAAGAAAGCGTTCGACGAGGCCATGAACAAGGCGGCGTCGGTTCGCGATCCGACGCCTGTGCACGGCGCGGCGACGTACCTACGTGTCATCAAGGGCGGACCCGCCGAGGCGATCGAGATCGTCATCCAGATTCCGATCCAGAGCTCGCGGAACGCCGCCGCAGAGCTCGCGCAGGCGCAGGCATGGGCAGACACGGCGATGAAGAGCTGGGGCGGGCTCGGCGATCTGCCGCCGACGAAGGTCGTCGTGCTGAAGCGCCCGTCGCAATGACAGGAGAACATCATGGGTTGCTGTGGAAGAGGACGAACGATCACGAAGTCGGCGACGACGACGCCGAGCCCGCCCGCGAGCTCGAAGCCGGTGTCGCCGTATGCCTCGTTCCAGTACATCGGCGGTAACGGCCTGACGGTGCAGGGCCCGGTCAGCAAGCGGCTCTACCGGTTCGCCGCACCGGGTTCGATCGTCGCCGTCGACGCGCGCGATGCGGCGTCGATGATGCGCGTCGCGCTGCTGCGCCGCGCCTGACGGGCGACATGGCATCTGATCGGGAGACGCGGAAGGGACGCGACGCGGACACGACCGCGCGGAGCGAGCCCACGCGCGCGTCGTCGAGGCAAGACGCGGACGACGGGGTCGGCAACCTCGACGTGCAGCGCAGCGTGAAGCAGATCGCGTCGCGGATGGAGGGCGACTTCTCCGACGTCCGGGTGCATCCGGATGCCGCGGAGGCCAGCGCGCTGGACGCACGTGCGTTCACGATCGGCGCCGACATCTATCTCGCGCCGGGCGCGCTGCAGGCGGGCGATCGCGATCGGTTACTCGCGCACGAGCTCGCGCACGTGCAACAGCAGCGACGGACGTCGATCGATCGCGGCGCGGTCGAGCCCGACGGCTCGGCGGCAGAGCGCGAGGCGGATGTGCTCGCGGAGGTCGTCGCGGCCGGCGGACGGGCGCCGTTGGCGTCGGCGGCTCCGCGCGGGATTCCACGCGATGCAGGCGCGGCCCGGCGCGGCGAGATCGCCGATGCCTACGGCGTGGGCTACAACAAGATCCTCGCGAATGCGGGTCCTGGGGCGAAGGGCGCGATCTACGCGCTCGCCGCGCTCGAGACGCCGGGCATGTTCGTCGACATCGACAAGTTCAAGAAGCTCGATACCGCGACCCGAAGAGCGATCTTGGCCCTCGAGGGACACGCAAAGGAGACCGGGTGCGCGGGCTGGTTCGACACGTTGCGCGCGAACGATCCAGACAAGCCGCCGCTGACCGAGGAGGAGATTCGCGCAGGCGAGCTCGCGTACTACGAGTCGATGCGAGACGCGCGGATCGCCACGCGCAACACAGCGGAGGCACCGATCCGTGCCGCGGCGAGTGAGCTCTCGCCGTCGGAGATCTACAACCGCTGGAAGGAGGACAGGCACGCGTTCGTGACGGCCGCGCAGGCACCGGGCCACGGCATCAAGGCCGAGCAGATGCATCAGATCTTTCTGCGCTACTGGGGTGATCGCCACGATCTCGCGCTCGGGTTGCGACAGGCCACGCTGAAGGCAGAATCGGACAAGGACTTCGACGCCTACCTGCGAAAGATGACCAGCTACGAGGAAGGTCATCCCGAAGCGTTCGGGGAGAGCTTCGCGAACGCGGTGCGCACCATCGCGATCGCGGAGCTGATGTTCCGGCTCAGCGTCAACACGAAGACCGTCCTCGTGCTCGACGAGGCAAGGGGCAAGGCGTACACGATCGACGAGCTCACGCAGCGGATGCTCGACTACAACAAGTACGTCTGGGCGCCGGCGACGAACATCGCCGGCGCATTGGCGGCCGCGCATGGGCCGGCCGGATCCGCGCCACGGACCGTGCGGACAACGAGCACCAACATCCAGCAACCACCGAAGCCCCCGCCGGCCGCGCCGACGTTCACGCCGTCCAAGGTTCCCACCGGGAAGATGCCCCCGTTCACGGTCCCGGCCGCGAAGCCTCCAGCGCCGGCGACCGCGACGACGGTGACTGGATCGATCGCCACAACGCCGCTGCCCGGGCCGGTCATGCCGATGAAACCGGCCGTCAAGCCGGCACCGATCACGAAGGTCCCGGCGAAGCCGGCCACGCCACCGATCGCGGCGAAGCCTGCGGCGACGGCGAACGAGCCGAGATTCCCGAAGGAGGAATTCCCCAGCAGCGATCAGAGCTGGAAGCAATGGCCGCCGCCTGCACCCTCGGGTGACAAGCCATCCTGGGATGGGCCTGGCGGTTCGCGCTATCGCTACGACCGCTACCGCTATCAAAAGTGGGAGGACAGTGGCAAGAGCGCCACCCCGCCGAAGGACCTGATGGATCCGGCGACGTACTACGGGCGCTTCGTCGCGCCCAAGGCGCGCGGTCAGAGCCCTGGCGAGCAGGGCAGCCCGGCGCATCGCGCGCTCGTCGACAAGGTGAAGAAGGACAACGGCGTCGGCACGGCGACCATGGGCGAGAAGCGGCCCGATGCCGTCGGGGAGAAAGACCAACCGCTGCAGGTCGGCGATGGCCCGCCGATCAAGCCCGGGCCGGGCCAGCGCGTGCTCTACGAGGCCGAGACGTTCTTCAAGGATGGATCGCAGATGGTGTCGAAAGGCCGCGAGCAGGTGCGGCAATTTCGCAAGGACAATCCAGATGCCACGATCGTCGTGCAGGATACCGCGAACCCGAAGAACATCGTCGTGTACCCACCGGGGACCCAGCCGCCACCGCCCGGACCGCTACCGGCCAACTCTCCCAACAGCGTGCCCGTGACAGCTCCATGACCGCAACCGTTCAGTACTGGCGGCTCCCCGAAGAGGAGGCCGACATGATCGCGTACCTGACGTCGCTGGGACCAACCGTGGCGCTGCCGGTGCGGCGGGTGGCGAGCGTAGAGGCGCTCGTGTGGCGTCCACTCGAGGATGCGCTACGCGACGATGACAACAGCTTCCTGATCACGCCATCGGATCTCGCCTCGCAGATGAAGGTGCACCACAACGCGCAGGGCTACGCCGCGGACGTGACCAGCACGCCGGCGCTGCTGTACACGCGCGGGCGGCTCGTCGCGAACCAGCTCGTGTTCACGTCCTTCGCGGGATCCTGGGATCACCTCGACGACGATCACGCCGTCACGGACAAGCCGATCGAGTTCATCCGCTGGGGCAAGAAGGTGATGCAGTGGGTGCGGCGCACCGCGCCGAACTGGTACCGGTTCAAGCAACACCGGATCACGCCGAAGGCCGAGGCCGCGCGGGACGCCGGGATGGAGATGATCCTGTGAGCTATCTGGTCCTGACCTTCCTCGCGGGCGAGGTCCCGTCGGCCGACGAGGCCCGCGCGTACTTGCTCGAGGGCGCGCTGTTCGACCAGCGGCCGCAGATCGAGATCAGTCACGCTGCCAATGGCGCGTTCGAGCGGATGGAGCTGCGCTACGACCCGACGAAGCGCCCGATGGTGTTGCGACGCGTGACCGGTGAGCAGGCGGACGCGGCGCGCGGTGAGGCGATCGACGCCGCGCAGCTGGGTGGACGCGAGGACATCGCGGCACAGATCGAGCACAGCCACGTCGTGCTCGAGTGGGAAGTCGATCGCGGCGAGCTCGACGAGGATGCCTGGTTCGCGCTCCATCTCTGGCAGGCGTGGGTGCTCGGCCAGACGCGTGGCTGGCTCCATGCGCCGGGCGATGGCCTGTTCGACGTCGAGCTGAAGCGCGTCATTCCTGCGGAGGCGTGAGCCCCGCGTCTTCGACGAACGCGGGCATCGGCGGTGCGCTCGTGACGCGCTCGAGCAGGATCGCCGCGGCGGAGAGCGCGGGCAGGAGCAACAGGCGCTCCCGCCAGCTCTCGCCGACGAGGTACGCCACCGGCACGGCGACCCACATGCTGAGGCAGTAGAAGCACGCGAACAGCTCGCGCAGCATGGTGTGTCGCGATGCCACCGTGCGGAGCGTGTGGACCATGCGCCACGGTCCGTCCTCGGTGTGGAGCAGATGGGTCAACCGCCACGTCACCAGCACGCCGAGCACGAACCAGTACCACGCCACGCCGGCACGGTATCACGGCCGTCGCGCCGCCACCGTCACTTGGTGTGGTGGGTCCATCCGCGGATCACGGTGTCGATCGAGAGCGGCTTCATCGGCCCGCCGGTTCCCTCCACCTGCATCGAGTAGGCGACCGGCATCGGCGCGTCGCCGTGATAGATCGGGGTCACTCGATAGCGCACCGTCTGTCCGGCGTTCAGCGCCTCGGCGACCTGGATCTCGACCGCGCGCATGTTCGGTGGTCGCAGGTCCGTCACCCCCGCCGGCGGGAGGTTGCCGAAGGTGTTGACCTCGCGGGCGGCAGTCGTGACGTTGCGCGGATCGGGAGGGAACCCGAGCTGGTGCGCCCCGAGGTGGGTCCGGTTGTAGTTGAGGCCTGATTCCCAGCCCGCGGGGTCATCCAGCTTTCCACGCGGGGCATCGCTGAGGTCCGTCTTGTTGAGCACGGCGTCGACCCAGGTCGCGCGCCCCTTGTCGTCGAGTGGCCCCATCGCGTACCAGCTACCGGCGCCAGCGTCGGGGACCTCGATCGCCGGAGGTAGACTCGAGCCCAGGTAGCGCTTCTCCGGCAGATGCGTTCCCACCGAAGGCGACGTCACCTCCAGCTCCCACAGCAGGACTCCTCGATCGGCCCGGCGGGCGGGGTCCACCAGCGCCAAACGCGAGCGTGTCGTCATACCGCTGGCTCCAGCGTCGTAGTCGTCGACGCCGCCCGACGCCTCGTACTCCTGCCAGCGTGCCGCCTTGTGCTCGGCGGTCCCGACCGTTTCCTTGCCAAGCCGACCGGTGACCTCGAGCGTCTCCGCACCGCCCGCGCCGAGCAAGATACAGAGCGGTTCGGCCGAGTACCGGCACCAGCGCCCGGGCCCATTCTCCATCCAGTGATGCTCACCGAGCTTACCGACCGCGTGCCGACCGTCCCTCGAGTCCGCCACTGCGCTTCAGGAACTCGAGCTCGGCCTCGATGTCGACCGCCTTCAGCATGTCGTTCGGCAGGTGCTTCGTGCCCTCGACCGCCTGGGCGGCCGCCTTCGATCGCGCGCCTCCTCGAGGATCGCCGATCCGCGTCCCCGCTCGACCATCGTGCGCATCCGCTGATAGACATTCTCGGCGAGCTGCTCGAGTGCCTGGCGGTGCGCAGTCCGGCGATGATGTCGGGCCCGTTTCGCGCGAGGTCGTCGATGGTGCCGCCGAGCGCCTTGTTGACGATCGGCGCCATCCCCTTGAAGATCGATGCTGCCTCGCCGACGTCGCCGGCAACGGTGAGCAGGATGCTGAGCCCGAGCCAGACCAGTGATGGCTCCTCCTGGCTCACCGCGCGCGCCTTGTCGAAGTCGGTATTCGCCGCCGCCACGCCGAGCTCGTACTTCTCCACATCGCGATAGATCTGGACGATGTCGAGCGCGACGATCGCGCCCGACGCCGCCGTCACGACCAGGCTGCCGCCGCCGGTCGGGATCGCCAGCGCCAGGCTGAGCCCGATCGACAGCACGGCGAGCACGGTGTCCGTGAAGTCGTCGTCGGCGTCGGACATGTAGCCCGCCGCCAGCGCCGCCTCGAACGTCCCCGGCTTGTGGCCACTGACGGCCAGGCTCGCGGCGATCACCGCCGGCAGCTTCCACACGTCGCCGCGATCGGCGAAGCCCTCGCGCACCTTCTGAATGTTTTCGAGCCGCTCCTTGATCACCCTCATCAAGATCGGCGTGGCCTCCGGGCCCGGCCCGCGGCCCACCTGGTTCAGCCCCGCGTCGTCGTCGTCGACGTCGACTTCTGCATGAACCGGCGTGGCGAGGTCATCAAGTACGTTCAGGA
>JBBJLY010000178.1:0-17610 GCA_037720695.1 Kofleriaceae bacterium
TCGACCAGGGCGGGCACGTGCGAGATCACCCCGACCTGGCGGCCGGTCGCCTGAAGTGCGTCGAGCACGGACAGCGCGCTGTCGAGCGTGGCTGGATCGAGCGTGCCGAAGCCTTCGTCGATCAGCAGGGTGCGGACGCGGACGTCGTGCGCGGACATCGACGACAGCCCGAGCGCCAGGGCGAGCGAGACCAGGAAGCTCTCGCCACCCGACAGGCTCTGGACCGATCGGACCTCGGCGCCGAGATCGCGATCGATGACCTGGAGCTCGAGGTCGTGGCGCGGCACGCGCTCGAGCTGGTAGCGCGGCGCCAGCTCCTCGAGGTGGGCATTCGCGACCGCGAGCAGGCCGTCGAGCGTCAGGCTCTGCGCGAAGCTGCGGAACAGCTTGCCGTCGTGGGACCCGATCACCGCGCCGAGGACGCGGTCGGTCTCGGCATCCACCTCCGAGCTGGCGAGCAACGCGAGTGCGGTATCTCGACGCTGGCGCGCGTCGGTGTCGGCGGCGAGCTTCTCGGCGAGTCGCGCGGCGTGATGATCGGCGTCGGTCACGGCGCGCGCAGTTGATCGAGATCGACGCGGTCGGTGGACAGCGCGGGTGGCCGCGTGGCGGCATGCTCGGCGACCAGACGCGCGCGCTCGCTGACCACCGCGAGGGCACGCTCGACCGCGCGATCGAGCTCGGCGAGGCGGCCGATCAGCACGTCGATCCGCGATGGCTCCGCGGCGAGCAGGCTGCGCAGCATGTCGTCGTCGAACCCGGAATCAGCGCGCGCCTCGGCCAGCCGCGCCGCGGCATCGCGAAGCTCGAGCGCGAGCTCGTCGCGCCGGCGCTCGGCCTCGGCGAGTCGGGCCGCGTGCTCGGCGACCGCACGCTCGGCATCGCGGGTGTCGCGCTCGACGGCGGCGAGGGCGGCGAGCAGGGTGGCATCCGCTTCGGCGACATGCTCGGCACGCGCGCGCCACGCGGCGGCGAGCTCACCGAGCGCGACCCGCGCACGATCGAGCTCGATCCAGTCGAGGTGGGTGCCCGGGTCGGCCGCCTTTGCGCCACGCCGCGCCCGCGGCTTCTCGGCCGCCGGCGCGAGGTCGGCGAGCCGCGTGCGATCCGCTGCGGGCAGCGCCGCGATCCAGGTCTGGACGGTCTCGAGCAGCGAGCTCGCGAGCTCGCGCTGGCGCGCCACCCGCTCGGCGCGCGAGCCACGCAGGCGTTCGACCGTGGCCTCGAGGTCGGTGAGCTGCCGGCCGACGTCGGCGAGCCGCGAGGCGAGCTGATCGACGGTGGACTGGACGAGCTGGACTTCGGCCTGCGCCTCCGAGGCGGCCTTGGTCGCGGCCTCGGTCTGCCGGCGGACGTCGCGCGCTTCCTCGAGTCGCTTGCGCGCCGCGGCCTCGCGGTCGGCGGCGAGCTGCTCGGCACCCGGCGTCGACGGATCGGCGTCGAAGATCAGCTCCCCGAGCACGGTCAGGTGCTCGCGCCAGGTGGCGATCGAGCTGGTGGCGCTGGCGGCCGCCGTCGCGCGGTGGCTCTTGAGGCGCACGCGCTCGCGATCGCGCTGGGTGGCGCGGGCGGTGAGCGCGGCCAGCTGCGCGGTCGAGGCATCGAGCTCGGCGTGGGTGGCCGCGAGGCTGGCCTCGGCGGCGGCGATCACGTCGTCGAACGCGCCGCGATCCCGCCATGGATGGTCGGTGGCGCCGCACAGCGGGCACGCATCCCCCTCGCGAAGCTCCGCGCGCGCGTGCTCGTAGCCGGCGGCGCGGCGCAGCTCGTCGACGACGCGCGCACGCTCGGTCCGCAGCGCGGTGGCGACCGTGCGCGGCTTCGAGCTGGTCGCGCCCGGCGTGCTCGACGGCCTGCGCCTGATCGAGCTCGGCGATCTGGCGGTCGAGCGCGTCGCGCGCGGTCACCGCCTGGCGTGCTCCGGAGGCGATCGCGACCAGGCGCTCGACCTCGACCAGCTTGGTCCGCGCTTGCTCCTCCTGGCGGCGCGCGGCATCGAGTGTGAGTCCGCGGCGCTGCTGGTAGGTGGCGGCCCTGCGTTGCGCCTCCCCGAGCTTGGCCACCGCGGTCTGGTGCTCCGCCGCTGCCGACTTGCGCGTGGCCGCGAGTGCGGTGCGCCGGGTGTCGTGACCGGCGAGCTCGCGATCGATGCCGGCGATCGCATCGACCAGCGCGGCCTGCTGCGCGAACCGGATGTCGATCTCGTTCCACGCTGCGATCTCCAGCGCGAGTCCCTGGCGCTCGACCAGCCACGCGGCATCGACGCGTGCGGCATCGGCCGCCGTGAGCTCGATGCGGCCGAGCCCGGTGCGCTCGACGAGCCCCGCCGCGATCCGCGCACTGCGGATCGGCGCATGTTGCGACGCGAGTGCGGTCCGGCGCTCGCCGATCGTCGCGGCACTCGCGATCGCGGTGGTCGCGGCCTGACCGGCGGCGAGCACGTCGCGGCGTGCGAGGGCGAGCTGGCGATCGAGGCGGGCTGCCTCGTCCCACGGTCCGCGCAACAGCTCGGCGCGCCGACGGAGCGCGAGCTCGGCCCGCTCCAGCTCGGCGTTGCCGAGGGCCGCGATCGAGGCGCGATGGTCGTGCTCCGCCCCCGCGTGTCCCGCGCGGCGTGCCGCATCCTCGCCGAGCCAGCGTGCCGCGAGCTCGGCTGCAGCCAGCGTGGTGCGTGCGCCCTGGCGTGCCTGCTCGGCCACCACCAGCTCTTGCTCGGTGGCGTGGCGGGCGTCGTCGTCGAGTGTGACGATCGCCAGCGCGATCTGGCGGCCATCGCGCAGCCGCTGCTCGGCGAGCGTCGCCTTGTCGTGCGCGGCGATCGACAGGCGCGAGTAGATCTCCGTCCCGGTCATCCGCTCGAGCAGCTCGCTGCGATCCTTGCCGTCAGCGCGGAGGAACGCGGCGAACTCGCCCTGCGCGAGCAGCGCGGAGCGGCGGAACTGATCGAACGACAGCCCGAGCCGCGCGACGATCGCCTTGAGCGTCTCGGTCTTCGTGCCGCCCAGGCGCTCGCCGCCGTCGATCGCGGTCAGCGTGATCTGCTGATCCTGGAGCGTGCCGTCGGTCTGGTTGCGCGCGCGCCGCACCGACCAGCGCGCGCGATAGCGCCGCGTGTCGCCGCTCTCGAAGTCGACCTCGGCCCAGCCGGCGGTCGCGCCGCGACGCAGCAGCGTGCGCGCGTCCTGGGCGCCGAGCGCACCGGGATCATCCTCGCCGCGGCCGACGACGACGCGGCTGTGGTTGGTCAGCCGCGGCGTGCGATCGAACAGCGCGACACACAGCGCATCGAGCAGCGTGCTCTTGCCGGCCCCGGTGTTGCCGACGATCGCGAACACGCCTGCGCCACCGAGCGGCGCCGACGCCAGATCGATCTCGAACTCGCCGGCAAGGCTCGCGAGATTGCAGCCGCGGATCGCGAGGATCCTCATGACGCGACATCCTGCGCATCGCCCTGGACCTCGGCGAGCAGGCGATCGAACGCTTCGAGCACGGGCGGCGCCGGCGGCTCGGCGTGGTTGCGACTCCACAGCCGGCCAAACACGTCGCGTGGATCGAGCTCGGCGAGGCGCTGCGCGAGCACGCGATCACCGAGCGCCGCGCCATGACCGGTGAGCTCGCCCAGCAGGCGGACCAGGCGCGGTCGCTTGCCGTCGAGCGCGGTCTCGACGAGCGCGCGCAGCTTGGGCTCCGGCTTGTCGAGCGCGACCACGACCTCGAGGAACGGCCGCGCCAGATCGCCGGGGATCGCCGGTGGCAACGCGTCGAGCGCACCCATCACCTCGGCGAGCGGCGCCGCACCCCGCGCCGGGATCCGCAGGATCTCCACCGCGCGCGGGATCGCGAGCGGCCGGATCTGCGCGACGCGCGGTCCGTCGAAGTCGATCACGAGGACCTGATGCTTGTAGCTGCCCTCGTCCATCGACAGCGCGATCGGCGCGCCTGCGTAGCGGATGGTGTCGCGACCGACGCGCTGCGCGCGATGGATGTGGCCGAGCGCGACGTAGCTGAGATCCTCGGGGAACAGCCGCAGCGGTGCCGACTCCTGGCCGCCGATCGTCACCCGGCGCTCGCTCAGGTACTGGACGTCCGCACCTGCGAGATAGAGGTGGCCGGTCACGATCAACGCCTGATCCGGCCTGCGGCGCGCGCGCGCCCCCGCGATCACCTCGCCGTAGACCGCGGCCAGCGGATCCTCGACCTCGGCCGGGACATCGACCGGGCGAAGGAACGGCACCGCCGCGACCAGACCGCGCCCGCCCGCGACCTCGATCACCACGCGGTCGAGATCGATCGCGCCGTCGCGGCGTGGCAGGCCGCCGATCACGTGGAGCCCGAGCTCGCGCAGGATCGACGACGGGGCACCGAGCCGCGCTGGCGAGTCGTGGTTGCCAGCGATCGCGATCACATCCAGTGCAGGCATTGCGCGGCGCAGCCCGGCGAGCAGCTCGAACCACATCCGCTCCGCGCTGGCAGGTGGCGTGGCGCTGTCGAACACGTCGCCGGTGATCACGAGCACGTCCGCCGCCTCGCGCACGCAGGTATCGTGCAGCCAGTCCAGGAACGCTTGGTGCTCGAGCTCGCGCGTGACCTCGCCCCGGAGCGTATGCCCGAGGTGCCAGTCCGACGTGTGCACGATCCGCATCGTGCGTCGAGCGTACGACAGGGGTCTGATCGTCCCGGGCTTGGCCTACACTCGCCCGGCGTGGTCTACCGCGATTCCCGAGATCCCCGGATCGAGCCGCTCAAGCAGGTGCTTGCGCGCGAGCCGGCGCTGATCGCCCGCCGCGGTCAGATCCGCCGCGCGCACGACGCCCTGCAGGAACGCGCGGATGTCCTCGGGCGCGAGGTCGCGGAGCTCGAGCGAGGCGGGATCGTCGCCACGATCACGAATTGGCTCGGCAGGTCGGCGTCCCACGACAAGCTCGCCGCGATCACCGCCGAGCTGGCGACGCGAGTCGCCGAGGAGCGCGCCGTCGATGCCGACCTGGCCGAGGTGGCCGCGGCACGCGCCGAGCTCGCCACGCTGGAAGCGCAGCGCCTGCTGGCGCTCCGCGCGATGCCGGGGGGGCTCGGCGACCAGCTGCGCGCGCTCGATGACGAGCTCACCGCGCGGACGACCTCGATCGCGGCGCTACGAGAGATCCTGATCGCGGGCGAACGTGCCCAGACCCTGGTGGACCTGGTCATCGAGCTGAAGCTGCGAGGCGGGTTAGATCTCGATCCGGACCGGGTGCCACCGGATGACGACGTCATGCGGGGCGAGATCTTGCGCGCGCTCGCCACGCTGGATGCGATCCGCGCGCGGCACTCGCTGTGGCGGAACGATTCGAGCTTCGATGCGACCCGGACCGAGCTCGCGACGATCGCCCGCACGACCGATGACCTGTTCGTGACCCAGGCGCGGCGCGCGATGAAGTTGATCACGCAACTGCAACGCGTAGCGAGCGACGATCTGCGCGAGCACCAGCAGCAACACGCCGCACTCACCGAGCGCCAGCACGAGCTGCTCGAGCAGTCGTGATCAGGCCTCGTCGCGCTTGCCCTGCACTTCGCGCAGGAACGCCTCCTCGGATGCGCTGAGCGGGCGGCCCTTCAGGCGCTCGAGCTCGTCGCGCGACAGCCCGCCGAGCTTGCGGCGGTGACGCGCCATCGTGACGTGTGCGCGCGCCATCGACGCCAGCACCTCCTCGAACGTCTCGAACGACACCGGCGCACGCTCGGGGTGCGCGCGTAGCAGCTCGGTGATCCGCGCCTCGTGACGAGCGACGACCTGCGCGATCGGCGTGGTCAGCGGCACGCGCTCGACCTTGGCCTCGGGCGGCGGCTCGAGGCGATCGATGCCGTGGGTGTTGGCGGTGACCAGGAACGTGCCCTGGATCTCGGTCACCAGCTCGATCACGCGGAGGTGGCGCGGGAACAGCTGGACCAGCTGGAGCAGCGAGATCACGACCCCGCGTGGGTGCAGATGATAAGCGCTGGCGCGGATCATCCCGCCGGCATCGACGAGCACGCGCAGGAACGTGCGGTTCTGCGGATAGATCCGCGACATCGTCAGGTCCTCGATGTCGGCGAACCACCGGTAGTGGCGCGCCTCGAGATCGAGCCGCACGCGATCATAGAACTCGAGATCCGCCTCCGGGAATGCCGCAGGCGACACCCGCACCAGCTCGTGCGGCTCGCCGTAGACCGCGTCGAGCCGCGCTCGCAACTGTGCGCCGCCAAACCCTTTCGGGCGACGCATGCCGAGCGCGACGGCAACGACGAGCCAGAGGCCCATCATCAGGAAGAACACTTCCACGCCCGCATTGTGCCATGCGAGCGTGGTAGAGGAAGGCAGTCGTGCCGATCACGTTCGACGACGTCACCGCCGCTCGCCAGCGGCTCGCCCCGTATTTGTCCCCGACGCCGCTGCGCCAGTACGCGACGCTCGACGACGAGACCGGCGTCCGCGTGCTCGTGAAGCACGAGAATCACCTCCCGACCAACGCGTTCAAGGCGCGCAACACGCTGTCGTTCCTGACCGCGCTGTCGCCCCAGCAGCGTACCCAGGGCGTCATCGCCGCGACGCGCGGCAACCACGGCGCTGGGCTCGCGTGGGCCGGTATGCAGCTCGGGGTGCGGGTCACGATCTGCGTGCCGCACGGCAACAACCCGGAGAAGAACGCCGCGATCCGGGGCTTCGGCGCGGAGCTGATCGAGGCTGGCTGCGACTATGACGCGGCGGTCGACGTCGCGAAACGACTGGTCCGCGAGCGCGGGCTCGTGCTCGCCCACTCGACCAACGATCGCGACGTGATCGCCGGCGCGGCGACCCTGTCGGTCGAGATCTGCGAGCAGGCGGACCGGCTCGACGCGATCGTCGTCGCGGTCGGTGGCGGGTCGCAGGCGGTCGGCGCGCTGATCGCGACGCGCCAGCTGCGTCCCGACGTCCGGGTCTACGGGGTCCAGGCTGCCGGCGCGTCGGCGATCCACGACTCGTGGCATCGCAAGGAGCGCGTCGTCACCGCGCAGGCGACCACGTTCGCCGACGGTCTCGCCACGCGCTCGACCTATGACCTGACCTGGGAGCCGCTGCGCGACGGGCTCGCCGGGTTCGTCGCCGTCAGCGACGCCGAGATCGCCGGGGCGATCCGGTTATATCTGCGCACCACCCACAACCTGGCCGAGGGCGCCGGGGCCGCCGGGCTCGCCGGCCTCGTCAAGCTACGCGACGAGCTCGCGGGCAAGACCGTGGCGGTCATCCTGTCGGGCTCGAACATCGACGGCGAGACGCTGCGGCGCGTGCTCAGCGGCGAGCTTTGAGGTTCGCGATCACCCGCGCGCGCAACAGCTGCGCGAGGCGCGGTCGCATGCGCGCGATCTCCTCGGCCGCGAACGTCCGCTGATCGACCGGCGGCTGGTCGCGCGGCGTCTTGTTCATGATCGAGATCGCGTACGTCGAGTGCGGCAGCCCGAACACGTGGCCGAGCTCGTGCGCGAGCGTGCGCTCGAACGCCTGGGTCGACAGGATGATGAACTTCTTGCTGCCGGTCCTCCACGTCACGCCGTAGGCCATCTCGCCTGCGGTGTCGACGTCGTCGAGGTGCCCCGTGACGAACACGTGGACCGCGGTGCCCGGCAGCTTGCGCCCGAGCTCGCTACGCTCCCGGCGATCCTCGACCCGGGTCGCGGACGCCGGCAGCGCGTCCACGCTCACGATCTGGAAGCCGGTGTCGAGCTCCGCGAAGTGGCGGTTCGCACCGGCGAGCTGCGCGGTGATCCAGTCTTCGGTCGCGACCGGGCCGCCCTCGCCGACGGCGATTTGGAGCCCCAACCCCCTGCACCGTGCGCGAGCTTCGTAGCAGCCGGGTGCCACCACCGTCAGCGCGTCGAGGTCGCCGGCGTGGGCGCGTGCCACCAGCCCGAGCAGCACCACGATCGCGAGCCGCACGCGCAGACTCTACCCGATGATGCGCAGCCCCTCGAGCCCGACGATGCCGACTTGGAACACCACGCGCGCGCAGATCGGCGCGACCACACTGCGTCCACCGGCGACGTAGAGCCAGCCGAGCCCGGCGCCGAACATCCCAGCGCCGAACCGGGCCGCCAGGTCGCCCGGCGTCAGGATCGACTCGGCGATCGCACCGACGAGCACAGGCAGCAGCGCGGGGCCCGGAGATAGCTCCAGCATCCGCTCGACGATCCAGCCGCGCAGAGCGAGCTCGGTGGCCAGCGCAACCACGGCGACCTGCAGGATCATGATCGCGGCGATCGGGAGGTTACCGCGCACGATCGGGTGCTCCGACCACTCGACCCCGCGCTGGCCGACGCTCTCGACGATCGGCGTGCCGATCACGATCGCGGCCAGCAGCGCGACCAGCCCGACGCCGGCCCCGATCGCTGCGTGCGACGACCCACCACGCACGACGTCGCCCCAGCTGCGCCGGCGCAGCCACCGCGACACCGTGCCGGCGATCACCAGTGGCAGCGCGATCGGCAACAGCGCCGGCAGCGGCGCGATCGCGATCGCGATCACGGCGACGATCTCCGCCGGGACGAGAGCGCGTAGCTCGCGAGGTTCCGACACTGGCGTCTACGTTAGCAGGTCGATCCGGTTACCGAGACACCCGGCGCTCGCGCAACCTTGGATTGAAGTTCGCGCCAGTGCCGTGCAACTTCACGAGACGACAACTGTCCGGGGCAGACCATGAGGACCATCGCGATCGCCAGCCTCCTCGTCGTTGCGGCCGTCGCCAGCGCACGCGCGGAACCGACCGCGGAGGAGTTGACCGCACGCAAAGCCGCGCTCGACACCAAGCTCCAGGGTCAGGGCTACACCGTCCTCGTCGAGGCGCCGTTCGTCATCATCGGAGACGAGGCGGCGGCCCGGGTGAGGAGCCGGGCCAGCGGATTCTTCCGCCGGACCGTGAAGATGCTCGAGCAGGACTTCTTCAACACCCGACCGGCCGAGATCATCGAGGTCTGGCTGTTCAGGAACGAGAAGACGTACCGCAAGGGCGCGAAGAAGTTCTTCGATGACGAGCCGGAGACGCCGTACGGCTACTACTCGCCCGAGGACAGCGCCCTGATCATGAACATCGGGCCCGGCCCCGGCACGCTGTCGCACGAGCTCGTGCATCCGTACATCGAGGCGAACTTTCCGGCCTCGCCCGCCTGGTTCAACGAGGGCCTCGCCTCGCTCTACGAGCAACCGGCCGAGCACAACGGCCACATCTGGGGCAACATCAACTGGCGGCTACCCAACCTCAAGCGCCAGCTCAAGGACAGGTCGCTCCCGGCGCTCCACAAGCTGCTGTCGACCACGCGCGATGGCTTCTACCAGGCGCACTACGACTCGTACGCCTATGCGCGCTACCTGATCCAGTACGTGCAGGACGCTGGCAAGCTACCCGAGCTGTACGTGAAGTTCGTCGCCGACACGAAGGACCCGACCGGCAAGGCCGCGCTCGAGGCGGTGCTCGGTGAGAAGCTCGAGACGTTCGAGCCGAAGTGGCGCAAGTGGGCGCTCGCGCTGAACAGAAATTAGGTGCCGAGCCCGCAACCGACCCAGGTCACCAGCTGGGCTTCGTCTTCAGCAGGGTGGCCGCAGCGGCTGCCTCGAGCGGGCGCGCAAAGTGAAAGCCCTGCGCATGCTCGCACTCGAGCGCACGCAGGCGGCGCATTTGCTCGACGGTCTCGACACCTTCGGCCGTCACCGGGATGCCGAGCGCGTGCGCGAGCAAGACGATCGCGCGGACCATCTCCGTGCGCTCGTCGGCCGTGCCGATCCGATGCACGAACGTGCGGTCGATCTTGAGCGTCGAGACCTGGAGCTCTTGCAGATGCGACAGGCACGAGTACCCGGTTCCGAAGTCGTCGAGCGCGAGGCCGATCCCGAGCCCGCGTAGCTCGTGGAGCCGGGCGAGTCCCTGCTCGCGCGTTCCGACCCGCGACAGCATCGCGCCCTCCGAGAGCTCGAGCGTGAGGCGACCCGGCGCGATCCCGGCCTCGCCCGAGAGGCGCACGACGTGCCCGGCGAGCTCGGGGTCCGCGAGCTGAGCCGCCGACACGTTGAGATGCATGCCGATCGTCGGCTCGTCCCACGCCGCGAGCTGGCGACACGCCTCGCCGATCACCCAGCGCCCGATCGGTCGCATCAGCGCGGTCTCCTCGGCGAGCGGGAGGAACTCGGCTGGCGCGATCTGGCCGCGTTCGGGATGATTCCATCGGATCAGCGCTTCGAACGCGGTGATCCGACCCTCGCGGAGCGAGACGATCGGCTGGTAGTGGAGCGTGAGCTCTCCGCGGTCGAGCGCGCGGACCAGATCTGCCTCGAGCTGGATCTGCGCGACGGTGGCCGCGTGCATGTCGAGGTCGAACACCTGATAGCGCGCGCGGCCGGCGTCCTTCGCGCGATACATCGCCGCATCGGCGTCGCGCAGCAGCTCCTCGCCCTTGGCATGCCGCTTGTTCATCATCGCGATCCCGATGCTCGCGGTGACGAACACGTCGCGACCCTCGAGCACGAACGGCGCCTCGAGGGCGCGCTGGAATCGCTCCGCCGAGCGTGTCGCATCCCGGATATCGGCGATCCCGTCGAGCAGCACCGCGAACTCGTCACCACCCAGCCGGGCTGCGGTGTCGACCTCGCGTAACCCGCGCGACAGGCGCTTCGCGATCCCGACCAGCAGCTGATCACCCGCGAGATGTCCAAGGCTGTCGTTGATGATCTTGAATCGATCGATGTCGAGCATCATCACCGCGAAGCTCGGGTTCGTACGCCGGCGTGACTGCGCGACCGCATGATCGAGGCTGCGCATCAGCAGCGCGCGATTGGCGAGGCCGGTCAGGCCATCGTGATGCGCCTGCTCGATCAGCTTGCCCTCCATCGCCTTGCGCTCGGAGATCTCGCGCTCGAGGCTGTCGTTGGCAGCGGCGAGCTCCGCCGTGCGCGCGAGGACGCGCTGCTCGAGATCCGCCTGGATCGCATGCAGCGCGAGCTCGTTCTGGCGCAGATGCACGAACACCGAGACCTTCGAGCGCAGGATCTCGGGGTCAAACGGCTTCGAGATGTAATCCACAGCGCCCGACGCGTAGCTGCGGAGCAGGTGCTGCTGTTCTGGATACGCGGTGAGAAAGATGATCGGAATACTGCGCGTCAGCTCGCGCTGGCGGAGCAGCGCGAGGGTCTCGAAGCCATCGAGCCCGGGCATCCGGATGTCCATCAGGATCACCGCGAACTGCTCGTCGAGCACGGCACGCAACGCCTCGTCACCGGACTGCGCGCGGACGAGGCGATGACCGAGCGACTCGAGGCTCGCTTCGAGCGCGAACAGGTTCTCGGCGCGGTCGTCGACCAGCAGCACGCTGACATCGGGAAGCGGCTGCGCCGCGTACAGTTGATCGGGATCAGCTTCGCGTAACAACCAGACGATCATGCAACGGGATCGTCGTCGGCGACAGTGAGCGTTCACGCGCGGTGTGACCGATGCGCGCGGTGCCCAGATGACGTCCCCATTTGCCAGGATCCGGAATGCAAACGGCCGGCAGATGCCGGCCGTCGTGGTGAAGTGTGCTCGCGATTACTTGATGGGTGCGCGGAAGTTGAAGGGGTAGTTGACCTGCACACTCCCACCGTCAGTCGGCTTCGGGAAGTCGATGCTCTTGATCACCGCAGCCACGCAGCTCGAGACCTTGCTGTCGAACCCGTGCGCCGACGAACCCTGCACCGAACCATTGCCCGCGATCAGGAACTGCACGGTCAATTCACCGCTGAGGCTCGGCCGCGCGAGCAGCTCGCTCTCGTAGCAGTAAGCAATCTTTTGCAGGTTGCGCTTGATGTATCGCTTGATGAAAACCTTGTCGAGATTTCCAATCGCGCGCGGCGTTCAGGGCACCACCGGCGGCACCGCGGCGACGCGGCCGCGCAATCCACCGCGACCACGACTGCCCCCGTATCCATCACCGACTTCGCGACCGTTGCCGATCGTGCCGTAGCGACCGTCGCCGACCAGCCCGCAGTTGCTGCCGTAGCAGCCGCCACCGACGTCGAAGCCCTTGCGACCGAAACCGAACGTTCCGCGCCCTTCGCCCTCGGCACCGTACAGCGGACCGTAGATGTTCGAGGCGTCGAACCCGCTCGACAGATCGCTCGTCCCGGTCACCGCCGAGATGCTGTCCTGGATCGCCTGCGTCGCACCGAGCACACCAGCCTCGCGCGCCGGTGCGAGGGCCTCGGCGCGCGCGAGCTGCGGATCGAGGTTGGTATTCTTGATCCGGACATGGCCGGTGTCGCTGTTCGCGTCGGGCTTGCCGGACGCGCCCTCCGGCAGCGCCATCTTCGCGCCAACGCCCTGGTCGCCGGATTCCGCACCATCGCTGGTATCCTCGGGAACCTCGGGCGCCGGATCCTCGGGCACGGTGCCGGAGGTCTTGGCCTCGAGGTCAGTGAGGAACGTGGAGTCGATGTTGACGCCCGCGTCGTCGGCCGGAATCGTGCGCAGGAACAGGACGAGCGCGAGGTGCGCGCCGAGCGAACCAGCGACGTAGCCCGCGGTGCGGCGATCGAAGCTCGCGAACAGCGGCAGCGTGTGACCGCGCGGCTTCGCGACCGCGGAGACCAGGAACGTGGTGTTCCGGAGCCGCGCGCGGATCCGGGCACGCGCCGGGATCGGGATCTCGATCGCGCCGGCGGTGGTTGCGGATGGCCGCGCGCGACCTTGCGCCGCGAGCTCGCTCAACGGCGTCGACGTGCCATCGACCGTGAGCTCGCCCTCCATCCCAGCGCCGTAGTTGAAGACGAAGTCATCACCCTGCGGCGCGACGAGCGGGAAGCTCTCGCCGGGCGCACCCTCGACCGGCTGCTCGACGCCGGGCGCGGTCCCGATGCGGTAGTACGGGCTGCGGCGCTCGCGGCGTGCACGAGCGAGAGCCGTGGTCACGCCGAGCAGGCCGAGCGCGAGACCACCGAACGCGAGGATGCTGGTGCCGGTGCCGATCGGCTGCGGGCGATGCGCGCGCTCCGGTGCACCCGAGCGCAGCAACACCTCGCGCTTCGCCTCGTTGGTCGCCGAGATGTCGACCGAGGTCGTAAATGCGACGACGGAAGCGAGCAGCGCCACCGTGCCACCGGCGACAAAGCCCCAGGTTGCGCGCGTGACCTTGCCGCCATGCGGGTCCATGCAGTGCTTCACGTCGACCACGGAATCGCCGAGCATCGCCGCGACCTCGATCGCACGTGCGCCCGGTGCGGCGTCCTCGGTGACCGTGAACTGCTGCGGTGCGGCAGCCGCGACCGCGGGAGCGGTGAACGGTGGCGGCGCGACGACTCGAGGTGCAGCGACCGGTGCGGCGACGCGAACGGACACGCCGATGTCGAGCCGGGTGTCACCGATCGTGACCGAGTCACCGTCGCGCAGCTGCGCCTTGTTGATCTTCTGGCCATTGACGAACGTCCCGCGGGTCGAGCCGAGATCGATGATGTGCGCCTCGTCGCCCGTGACCTCGATGATCGCGTGCATGCGGCTCACCGACTCGTCGTCGAGCCGAACGTGCGCGGACGGCACCTTGCCGATCTTGATCACGGCCTGCGCGAGCTGCTGCTCGCGGACGAGCTGGTTGTTCTGGAAGATGCGAAACGAGAGCGACGTGCTGGCAAGCATGGGTGGACCTCCGTCGAAGGGGCTGTGGCCCCTGAACCCGAAGTCGGTCCGCGGACACTCGCGCATGACCCATGCGCGCAACGCCGCGGTCTCGTCGACCGTCGTGACCGCTCGGCGACGTGCCTTGCGAATCGAAAGCTATGACAGCGCTCGAGGCACGCGGTTCCGGGTTTCTGCGGTTTCGACTTGACCAGGCCGAACGGCTGGTTGCGAGCGCGGTGCAACCGCGGCGGTGTAGGCGCTGTCCGTGACTAGATCAGGTCGTCGCGGCCTTCGGGAGCCAGGCGCGCACGACCAGCCCGAGCAGGAACGCCGAGGCGGCGACGATCCAGAACGCGTACGGCGTGTGCCAGTCCTCGAACCCGGTCTTGAGGTTCATGCCAAGCAACGCGCCGAGTGCGGTGATCGGGAGGAAGGTTGCGGCGATCAGGTTCAAGCGGTGTCCCGACTCGAGCACGTGCTTCGAGCTGGTCGCGCTGTCCTCCGCTGCCTTCGCGATCGCGAAGTCGAGACCCGCGCGCGCGTGACCGTGGATCAGGTCGATCTCGCGCTCGATGTCCTGCGCGCTGTCGCGTAGCGCGATCAGCTCACGATCGGTCTTCGCGAGATCGCGCGCTTCCTGCAGCGCGGCACTGAAGCCGCGGGCGGTGCGTAGCAGCGGTGCCGACTCGTGAAGCAGCGCGAACCACTCGGAGGAACGCGTCGCCTTCGCGGCACGCACCTCCATCGCATCGACGGTCGCGCCGAATTCTTCGACGTGAGCGCGCAGGGCCGCGATCGTCGCGACGCTCGACCCGGTCGACTTCCAGCTGCCGTCCGGCTTGCGCCAGTACAGCCGTGCGCCGCGATCCGTGGCGTCCTGCTCGCCCGGCACCACGTGGAGGATCAAGAGCAGGTGTCCCTCGGCCTCCATCGCACGCTGGCGCCCGGCCTGGGTCCCCAGTCGCCCTCGAAACACCTGCGGCACCTCCCAGTTGTGCGGGATCACGTTGGACATCCCCGAGCGTAGATCACGTCTTGCACGTCCCCATGGCCATGGAGTCGAAAGCTTCCGAGATCGTCGTAGTCACCGGCGGGACGGCGGGCGTGGGCCGCGCGACGGTGCGCAGGTTTGCTGCGGCAGGAGCGCACATCGCGGTGCTCGCGCGCGGCGAAGACGGGCTCGATGCAACCGCACGCGAAGTGTTGCGCCTCGGCGGGCGTGCCCTCCCGATCCAGGTCGACGTCGCGGACGCGAACCAGGTGTTCGCCGCGGCCGAGCGGATCGAGCGCGAGCTCGGCCCGATCGACATCTGGATCAACAACGCGATGGCGACCGTCTACGGTCGGGTCGACCAGCTCACGCCCGAGGAGCTGCGCAGGGTCACCGATGTCACCTATCACGGCTGCGTGTGGGGCACGATGGCCGCGCTGCGCGCGATGCGCCCGCGAGGCCGCGGCACGATCGTGCAGGTCGGCTCCGCGCTCGCCCACCGCGCGATCCCGCTGCAGGCGGCACACAGCGCCGCGAAGCACGCGATCCGCGCGTTCACCGACTCGCTGCGCAGCGAGCTCCACCACGATCAGATTGGGATCGAGCTGACGATGGTCCAGTTGCCGGCGGTCAACACGCCGCAATACGACTGGTGCGAGAACAAGCTGCCGGTCGCACCCGAGCCGGCGCCACCGATCTATCAGCCGGAGCTCGCGGCAGATGCGATCTGGTTCGCGGCGCATCATCCGCGCCGCGAGGTCTGGGTCGGTGGCTCGACGATCCGCGCGATCCTCGGGCACGACCTGATGCCCGGCCTGTTCGACCGCTACCTCGCGCGCGTCGGCTTCGCCAGCGGCCTGCGTCGCCCGACGCGGGTGTCGAACCTGTTCGGGCCGGTGCCCGGAGATCATGGGGCGCACGGCACGCTGGAGCTGCGCGCCCGCAACGGCGGCGTCGGGGCACGCGTCGGGACCTGGCTCGGCGCGGCCGGCATCCGCGCGGCGGCCGCCACCCTCGTGCTCGGGATGGTGGTCTCGGGCACCTGGTTGCTGGTGCGCGCGCGGCCCGCGTGATGACTGAAGTGATACCGTCGACGAGATGGTGGCCGAGCCGGCGAAGGCGGCGAGCACGCTGGATGTTCGCGGCCTGCGCGTCGCGCTGTCCGATGGCCGGATCCTGATCGATGAAGTCGATCTGACGATCGGCGCGGGCGAGGTGGTGGTGCTGCTCGGCGGTTCGGGGGCCGGCAAGTCGACGTTCGCACGCGTGCTGTTCGAGCGTGACGAGCTCGATGCGGCGGGCTTCGAGGTCGTCGCCGCGAAGCTCGATCTCGATCGCGGTCAGCTCGGGCTGGTCCCGCAGCGCGGCGCGCTGTTCGATCACCTCGATGTTCGCGGCAACCTCGAGCTCGCGCTGCGCCACGCCGAGAAGCGGCCTGCCACGGCCGAGAGACCTGCCGACGAGGCTGCCGACTGGCTGACCCGCGTCGGGCTCGACCCGAAGCTCGGCGATCCCGGCACGCCGGTGACCAAGCTATCCGGAGGCCAGGCCCAGCGTGTCGCGGTCGCGCGCGTGCTCGCGAGCCGCCGCAAGCTGCTGTTCCTCGACGAGCCCTCGGTCGGCCTCGACCCGCATCGCGTGCGCGTGCTCGCGCGGCTGATCCGCGAGCAGGTCAAGGCGCTCGGCATCTCCGCGATCGTGGTGACCCACGATGTCGCGCTCGCGGCAGGCGTCGGCGACCGGTTGTTCCTGCTGTCGCTCGAGAACCGCAAGCTCGAGCACCTGTTCGCCGACCGCTGGCCCGGCGCGCTCGAAGATCCGGGCCACACGCCGGAGACGCGCGGCAAGTGGCTCGTCGAGCTCGAGAAGCTGCTGGTCGATCATCTCGAGGAGCACGGCGATCGGCCGCCGCCGAGCGGGAAGGTTCCGCAGCGTCGCGTGCTCGCCGCACTCGGGCGCGTCGTCGAGCCGGTAGTCGCGCCGTTCCGGGTTGCGGTGACCTCGGCGATTCGCGTGCCCGGCCAGCTGGTGAAACATCCGGGCGACTTCGCGATCGTCGGACGACGCGTGCTGGCGCAGACCCTGCTGCGCCCGCTGATCTTTTACGCGATCGTGTCGACGCTGATCGGCTACACGGTGTTGTTCGTGATCAGCAAGGTGGGCGGTGCGGGCGTGCGTCCCGACGCGCTGCTCCGCCAGATCGGAGGCAGCCACATCGTCGCGCTGGCGCCCGCGCTGTCCGCGCTGCTGTTCGTGGCCGCGTCCGGCAGCGCGACCAACGCGTGGCTCGGGTCGATGGGGCTCACCAAGCAGACGCTCGCACTCGATGCGCTCGGGGTCGATCGCCGCGCGTACCTGTGGGCGCCGGCGTGGCTGTCGGCCGCCTTCGCGTACCTCGCGGTCGCGGTGCTGTTCGCGCTCGGCATGATCGCCGGTGGCATGGTCGTGTGCCGCGCGCACGGCGTGACCGACGCCTGGGACCTGCTCACGGGCGACATCCTCGACCCGCGACCCGAGCGGCTGCGCTACGCGGTGCGCGCGGGCTTCCTGATCTGGATCTACGCGTGGGGCATCGCGAGCGACGTCGTCGCGAAGGGCGGCGCCCCGAAACCAGAGGCCGACGCGGTGACCAAGGGCATGACCGCGAGTGTCGTCGCGTGCACGCTGTGGGTCGTCGCGTGGGAGCTGGTGACCGTCGTCGTGGTGTTCCAGACGTGAAGACACTGCTCGGGATCGCGCTGGTCGCGGTGCACGTGCTCGCGTTCGTGCACTACGTGCCGGCGTGCCGGCGGCCCGAGCTCGTGATCGAGCTCCGCGACCCGGTGCACGGCGCGGCGCGTCCGCTCGCGAAGGTTCCGGACGGGCTCGCGAAGCGGATCCAGATCGACGCGACCGGGGACGCGCCCGGACTGGTTCACGAGCATTACGCCGTGCGCTACCGCGGTGTCGATCTGCTGGCCGGCGGGGAGCTGCATCCAGCGGAGCTTGGTGGCGCCG
>JBBJLY010000179.1:0-17599 GCA_037720695.1 Kofleriaceae bacterium
ACCGAGGCCGCGGTCCGCAGCGCGTTGCCTGCGGTGACCGATGCCAGGCTGGTCCGCGGCATCGTCGGCGTGGCCGAGCGCGCGGGGGAGCTGTCCCTGAAGCTGGTCGAGCTCGCCGGCGCGCGCGCGAAAGAACACGCGGATCCGTCCGGGCAGGGGCTCGCGGGCGAAGGGGCGCAGCTGCGCAAGCTCGCGACCGCACTCGTGGCCGGACGCGCGACGAAGATCGCCGACTTCGATCTCGATCCCAGGCAGTGGCTGCAGAACGGTCGCGCGCGTGCCGTGATGGCGCTCTCGCCGATCGCGGATGCCGACGATCGCCGCAAGGCGCGCGACATCATGAAGGCGCTCACCGGCACGATCCTCGCCGAAGATCTGGCCAGGCTACGGGTATTCGAGATCGAGTCGCCCGACGACTACGAGGATCCGCACGACTGGAACGACCTCGTGATCAGCAAGCACGAGGAGAGCGTGTTCGCGGTCCACGCCAGCAATGACTGGTGTCTCGAGCTCTCGCTCGACGGCAAGTTCCGCGCACCGCCCCCGTGGAAGGTCGGCGACGAGACCAAGCTCGGGCTCGGGGTCGGCAGCGCGTGGGCCGAGGGCTACGCCGCGCTCCCTGACGAGCCGGTACCGTGGGAGCCCGCGATCGGCGAGGCGATCGCCCGCCACGCCGACCTCTCGCTGCCCGAGGCGACCCTGCTCTACGCCGGTGCCACGGAGGGCAATCGGTGGAAGAAGGACTTCCTCGGCAAGCAGAACCGCGAGCTGTTGAACCTCAAGCTCAATGACGCCGACGCGGCGCGGACGACGTTCAAGGAGCTCGACGAGGCCCAGCTCTACGCGCTGATCGAGCGCGCGGTGCCCGACGATCCGGCGCTGCTGCGTACGCCGCTGGCGCCCGGCGGGTTCGCCGAGCGGCTCGGCGCGGCCTGGAAGGCGAGGTTCGGCAAGCGGGCAAAGATCCCGCAGGACCTGGTCGCGGCGGCGAAGAAGGAGCTCGATCTCGGCGACGAGCTCGGCAAGCTGTTGCCCGCGTTCGCCGGCGAGGACCAGCCAACGTTCCTGCAGCCCGACCTGAGGCCGCTGCCGCAGCTCGGCAGCTGGCGCGACCAGCAGGGCCTGACGCCCGACAAGGCAGCAGAGCTCACGCAGCTGATCAGCTGGCTGTCGTTCGCGCGCCCGATCGGCTGCCCGATCCGTGCCGGCATCCCGCGCGTCGTCGAGCAGCTGTGCACGGTGTTGAACGACCCGCGCGTGCTGTTCAACCTCAACTCCGAGTACACCAATCCCGAGGATGCCAAGGACGTCGCGAAGCGCGATGCGCTGCTCGACTTCGTCGGCGGCAATTCGATCGAGGTGCCCCCCCGCGACAAGGATGACGACAAGGAAGAGCAGGGCATCGGCGGCCGTGACGACGGCACCGTGGTCGCGCTCGCCTACAAGAACCGGGTGATCGCCGGCTACCGGCCATCCGCCGTGACCGCGAAGACGCTCGACAAGATCGACAAGTTCGATCGCATGATGGATGAAGAGGACCCCGATCGGGGGGCGGACAAGACCGTCCAGATCGTGGCGATGCTCCGGGGCGGCGCGTTCGGCGAGTTCGCGACGCGCGTCAACGACACCCCGGTGCCGATCGGTGGCTACGAGGCGAATCCGCTCGCGTCGGTGCCGAAGCTCGTCAGCAAAGTCGCGAAGTCGCTGGCGGTGTCGGAGCCGGCGGCTGCGCTCTACCTCCAGTTGCTGGCGCTGGCGGAGCCGACCCAGCGCAACATCACGACGTGGAATGGCTGGAAGCCGAAGCAGTATGCGGAGGCCGTGGCCGAGCTCGCGAAGAAGAAGCTCGTCGTCGAGGGCAAGCGCGAGCGAGCCGGTCGGGCCGTGTTCATCAAGGGTGGCTATACCAAGGGCGATCGCAGGAACCTGCCGATGGAGGAGTGGAAGCAGCCGTTCTACGCGCTGCTCGACCGCCACGTTCCGATCGAGCCGTGCCATTTGCTGTTCGCGCGCGCGTGGAAGCGAGTCGAGGACGGCGAGAAGCCGTAGCGGCTACAGGCCGAAGAACTTCTTGATCCCGTCGCGGATCCGCTCGCCCTCGCGTTCGCTGAGCGAGTGCCGCGACTCCTCGCCGAGATCCTCGCGCACGGCACCGAGCAGGATCCGGCGCTCGGCGAGCTTCTCGGACAGCTCACTGGCGATCTCGGGCCGCTCCTTGACGATCTTCTCGAACGCCTCCTTGTAGAGCCGGAGGCACTCGACGTCGGTCTTCGCGATCACGTCTGCACCGCGCGGTTCACCGGTCATCAGGCCCATCTCGCCAAAGAAGTCGGGTGCGGTGAGCGTGGCGACCAGGCCGGAGTGCTCGCGTGCGGGACCCTCGCCATCAGGGTCGACGCGGGTGCGGACCTCGACCGTGCCACTGGTCATCACGAATAATGCGGCGGCGCGGGCACCCTGGCGCAGGATGGTCTCCCCGGCGATGTACGGCGCGTACGTCATGGTCTCGGCGAGCGTGCGGAGCTCCTGTTCGGTGCACTTCGCGAACAGCCCGACGGCGCGCAGCGCCTGCACGTGGCCCTCGGCGTTCGGCGATTGCGGGCGCTCCTTGTTGGCGAGCGGGATGCTGGCGCGGCGGAGCACGGTCGCGATCCGGGCGCGCACGTGCGAGTCGGTGTCGTCACGCATGCCGACCTCGACCAGCCAGTAGCGGACCGCGTAGATCGCGAAGCCGTCAGCGCGGGTGATGTCGATGCACACGCAGGTCGGGCGCGGGTCGACCGCAACGTTCTCGATCGGGGAGGTGGCGAACGCGTCGTTGACCGCCTTGATCACCCGGGCCGGGGCGTAGGTGGAGTCGACGCTGAAGTTGACCCACGTGCGGTGGGCGCGACGGCCATCACGCGCGCCGAGGATCGTGATGTTGGTGGCGAGCAGCTGCGCGTTGGGCACGATGATCGTGGTCGAGTCCGGCGTGTCAACGACGGTGTGGCGCCAGCGGACGACGCGGACCCGGCCGTGCTTGCCGTTCTCGAGCTGGATGTAGTCACCCTCGTTGATCGAGCCGTCGAGCTGCAGTGCGACGCCCCCGAGGATATTTCCCAGCGTGGTCTGCAGCGAGATCGCGAGCACGGCGCTGACCACCGCGCCGGTAGCGATCGCGCTGGACGGATCGAGCCCGTGGCGGGTCAGCACGGCGATCGTGGCGATCACGTAGCTGACGCCTACCAGCAGGTCGCCGGCGATCATCGGCAGCCGGACCGCCGCCTTCGGGACCACGATCTGGAACACCAGCATGCCGACCATGTTGACCAGCGAGATCACGCGCAGCAGATCGGCCACCATCTTCAACCGGCCCGACCAGTCGGTGGAGAAGCCCTGGACCAGCAAGGCCGCACCGAGGGTGGCCACGTACAAGGTGAACAACAGGACGACGCGGCGCAGGCGGGGCCGGTGGACCTTCGCGAACTGGTTGACGAGCGCCGCGATGACGACGACGCCCACGAACTGCCCCGCGACCCATGCCAGCTCGGTTCGCCACAGTAGCCAGGGCTCGCTCGACATCGCGGCCTCACGAAGCCCCAAGCCTCTTCAAACGTCAAGTGTTCGACGTCAGATCGGTCGCCGGTCTATACTCGCAAGCGGGTGGGCGACCCGAGCGAGCATAGGTTGCCGAGGACGCGCCTCGGCAACTACGAGATCGTGCGCAAGCTGGCCCGTGGGGGCATGGCTGAGCTGTTCCTCGCCTGCGATGTCGACGAGGACGACAAGGTCGTCGTGCTGAAGCAGATCCTGCCGCGCTACGCCGCGAACCAGCGCTACGTCCAACTGTTCCTCGACGAGGCCAAGCTCGCCGCCAGCTTGCATCACCCGAACATCGCGGAGGCCAACGACCTCGGCGAGGACAACGGCAACTACTTCTTCACGATGGAGTACGTGCACGGCCAGGATGTGCGCTCGATCCTGCGCCGCACGGAGCGCACGAAGCGCAAGGTCCCGATCGATCTCGTGCTGCAGATCGCGCGAGCCACAGCGTCGGCACTGCACTACGCGCACGAGCGGCGCCAGGTCGATGGCTCGCTGCTCGGCGTCGTCCATCGCGACGTCTCGCCGTCGAACATCCTGGTCGGCTACGACGGCGCGATCAAGCTGGCCGATTTCGGGGTCGCGAAGGCCTCGAGCAGCTCGGTGCGGACGCGCACGGGCACGCTCAAGGGCAAGGTCGGCTACATGTCGCCGGAGCAGGCGCGCGGTGCCCCGATCGACCGTCGCAGCGACATCTTCTCGCTCGGCGTGGTGCTGTGGGAGTTGCTCTCGCTACGCCGGCTGTTCAAGTCGGATAACGATCTGGCCACGATCCAGAGCATCATCAACGGCGCGCCACCGGAGCTGGACGCATACCGCGACGATTGCCCGCCCGCGGTCGAGGCAATCATCCGGCGCGCGCTCGAGAAGGATCCGGCGACCCGGTTCCAGACCGCGGAGGAGCTCGCCACCGCGATCGAGACGTACGCTCGCTCGCACGAGCGCGACCTCACCCCGGCGAGCGCGCGCCACTATCTCGCGGAGGTGTTCGCGCCCGAGATCGCGGCGTGGCGGCTGTCTGGCACGGTGACCAACTTCGTGCTGGCGAACGAGCCGACGATGCAGCTTCCGCCGCACGAGCTGATCGAGGACGCGTCGTTCTCGGACAGCGAGGATGACAGCGAGCCCGACGACGAGGACGACCACGACGAGCTGGATGACGACGATCTCGACGAGATCTCGGGCTCCGGCCCGGTCGAAGACGAGCCCGCACTCGCGCCGCGCGCGGGATCGATCACCGTCGATGCCGAGCTCGAGAAGACGGACTTCAGTGCACCGCCGATCATGCTCGCGCTCGAGCAGACGGTGCGTGCCGACGAGGCGTTCGAGGCGCCGACGTCTGTCAACGCGTTTCACCACGACGGTCCGACGGTCCAGGCCTCGCCGTTCGCGTTCGACAATGCGACCGCGACCGAGATCGCGACCCTGCCGCGCGGCTTCGTCGACATGCCCTCCGTCGTGGTGTCCCGGCACACGCCGCCGGGCGGCATGGCGCTGCAGCGGATGGCGCCGCCAGCGCCGCCGCCGATGGCGTATCCGTCAGCGGTGTTCCCGCAGCAGCCCGAGGACTGGAAGGCGATCGATCTGACGCCCAAGAATCAGTGGCTGGTGATCGGTGGCATCGCGTTCGGGGTCGCCCTGTTGATGCTGATCGCGGCGCTCGCGAGCTGCTAGGGCGGCGCTCGCCCGGTTCCTGATCCGGATCCGAGCCCGGGGACGTTAGCCGTTAGCCGATCGGGATCCGAGGACCGGATCCGTTCGCAGATTGCCGACGGTTGCGAACGAGTACTCGGCCTCGGTCTGGCGCTCTCGCCTTGCGGGCCTGCGCGCACCGGACCACGCCGAGCGCCACGACATCGAGCCTCGGCGTACACCCGCCTCGGGGCTGAGCGTTGGGGCGAACGCGACCGTGGGTGCAGCGCGCTCGTCATGGTCCGTGCGCGCCTGCCCGCTTCGGGCGAGAGAGCGCCAGACCTCCGAAGGGCCGAGGGGCTGGGGGGCCTCGAAACGATCACCTGAGGAGAACCTGAACATGTTTGATACCTACGAAGTCGCGAAGCAGCTCGTGGTCCGCCTACGCGATGTTGTCCCCGTGATTCAGCGCGTGGATCGCGACCTCGCCGATCAGCTGCGACGGGCTGCCTCGAGCGTGGTGCTGAACCTCGCCGAGGGACAGCGGTTCGACAACGGCAACAAGCTCCGTCACTACAAGATCGCGCAGGGCAGCGCGCACGAGGTCAAGGCCGCGCTCGCCGTCGCGGAGGCGTGGGACTATCTCACGCAGGCGACCGAGGAGCGCGCGCTCCTGGATCGCCTGCTCGCCCTGCTGTGGAGGCTGACGAGCTCGCCCAAGCTGCAACCTGCGGTCGGGCGCAACAGCGCGAAGCCCCCCGGCGAGCTGACGTCATCCACACCATGGGCAAGGCGATGCGCCTCGCAGGACGCTCGTGCTTGGCGTGTCAGGCCCCAGCACAGGGCGAGCAGGCGATCGAGTGCTGATGCCGCCGGGAAAGCGGAAGCGGTATCCGCTTCCGCCGCCGAGAGTCGTCCACAGCGTCTACCAGCCGTAGCGAATCCGTGGACGAGGAGCCGGATGCCGGAAATCGGCACGTCCGGATCTATGGGAGCCCGGGCTCTGCCCGGGGCAACCCGATCGGGCCTAGACCCACTGCAAGACCAGTATCGTCTCTGGATCGCCCGCCCACGACCGGGTGCGGAACTCGGCCCGAAGGTTCTTCGCGCCGGCGAGCTCGAGCAGCGTCTCGAAGTAGCCCATGGTCTGAAACGAGGCCGCTTCCTCGGCCGGCATGCCCATGTGATACGCGATCGCGATCTGGGCCCGGCCGGGATCCAGCTGGCGGACCTCGATCGCCTTGTAGTCGAAGAACGTGTCGCGCAGCGTGCGAAACCGATTCAGCGTCTCGATCGCGTTGCCCGCCGCGAGCAGCTCCGGCTTCGCGTTGCGAAGCGCCGCCGCCTGGTAGCGGCCCCATAGCTGGACCGGGAACATCTCGCCGCGCGCGACGGTGCGCAGGATCTCGTTGCCCATCCGCTCGAACGTCGCCATCGGGTACCAGGCGTCGACGTCGATCGACATCGTGAGGTACATCAGATCCTCGGCCGGGAGGCGCTCGCGCCAGTCGCCGGCCTTGTGTGAGCGCAACATTCGCACGTAATCCACGAACAGAACGCCTCTCACGTGCCGCATACGCGGACAGGATACGTCGGACACGGCGAATTTGCGCGGATCGCCAGCTCCCCGTACGATCTTCTGCATGCGTCGAGCTTTGCTCCTGCTCCTGCTGGCGAGCCCGGCGTTCGCGGACAACGCCCCACATCGCGAAGGCGACTACGGTGGCATCACCCCTGGCCAGGCGCAGAAGCCGGACAAACCGAAGAAGCCACCGTCCAAGGGGACGCTGAGCTGGATCGGCTTCGAGGCCAAGGACGGCGGCGCGCAAGTGTTCTTCCAGTCGATCGCGCCGTTCGAGCTCGCGCAGTACGTCGAGGGCCAGACGCTGGTCGTCCACCTGAATCTCAAGCGTCTCGGCCCCAACACCTGGCGCCAGGTCGACACCCGGTTCTTCGATAATCCGCTGTCGGGCATCGTTGCCCGCGCGGTCCGCGCCACGAGAGCGACCAAGGGCAGGTCCGCGCGATCGTCCGGGATCGCGGTGCGGATCAAGTTCAAGAATGCAAAGGATCTCAAGGCAGCCACGCTGCGCACGGCGACCGAGGCCGACGGCATGTACTACGCGTACCTGGCGTTCCCCGAGGGTGCGGATGGCGGCGCACCGCCTGACGTGAAGGACACCGGGCCAGCCGTCGCCGACGAGCCCGAGAAGTAGCGAACGCGGGCGTCCCTGCATCTCACCGCCATGGGTTTCATCCGGGACTGGGGCTCGACCGAGGCGGAGCGGGGCGAAGCGTTTCCATGCGATCACCTCCTGCGGGACGCCGATGACGTGCTGTTCCGCGCGATCGACGTGGCCGCCCGACCAGCGACGGTGTTTCGCTGGCTGTGTCAGCTCCGCATCGCGCCGTACTCGTACGACCTGCTCGACAACTACGGGCGCACCAGCCCGCGCGCGCTGACGCCGGGCCTCGACGAGCTCGCGGTCGGCCAGCGGGTGATGCGGATCTTCGAGCTCGTGGCGTTCGAGCCCGGGCACCACCTGACGCTCGTCCTCGATCGCGCGCGCTCCGTGTTCGGCAAGATCGCGGTGACCTACCGCGTGACGCCGTCGGGTACGGGCTCGCGGATCGTGGTCAAGATGCGGGTTCGCCGGCCGCGTGGCGCGATGCGCCTCGTCGCATCCGTGCTGCCTGCCGGCGACCTGTTCATGATGCGGAAGCAGCTGCGCACGCTGAAGCAGCTCGCCGAGGCGTAGCTTCAGTCGCGTGCGTCCGCGAGCGCTTCGCGCAGCGTGGCCTCGGATTGCTCGCCGCGAAATGCCTGGCGTGCGCGGCCGTCGGCGCCGAGTACGACCGTGTACGGCACGGCGCGGATCGCGAGCTTGTGACCGAGCCGGCCGTCGTCGATCAGCACGGGTTGCGTGAAGCCGGCCGCCTTCGTCACCTCGAGCGCCGCTTCCTTGCCGCTCCACAAGTAGACCGCGACGACGTTGGCATTCGTGGCGGCGCCGGCGCGCTGGGCCGCGGGCAGCTCGTTCGTGCAGTACGGGCAGCCAGAGCGCGCGAACACGACGAGCGCCGGCTTGCCACGCAGCGTCGCGGGATCGAACACGCGATCTTCGGTGGTCGGGATCGCGAGCTCGGCGGCGAGATCTCCGTCGGGAACTGGCAGGCTGTTCTTGCACGCGCCCCCAGCCAGGATGGCGAGGGAGACGACGATCGCCACTTGAGTCCACACGGTCCGGGATGGCATACGAGAGCGATGGATAGCACGGCGGAAGAGGAGCGCGGCGAGCTCGCCTCCGAGCTGGCGGAGCTGACGCGCCTGGTGCGCGGCCAGCTGCGTCGCCACGTCGCGCTCGGCGGCTGGGCGGCGCCTGGTGGCGCGACCGCACGCCCCGTGTTCCACGACGCGCTCCCCGATGCCGGCGAGCTCGCCACGCGATCGCTACCGGTGCTCGAGCTCGACGACACGCCGCGACGCTCGCTCGCGCAGATCCGCAGCGACCTCGGGGAGTGCACGCGCTGCAAGCTGCACGGCAGCCGGCAGTCGATCGTGTTCGGCGTCGGCGCCGAGGATGCGCCGCTGATGTTCGTCGGCGAGGCGCCCGGCGAGCAGGAGGACCGCCGGGGCGAGCCATTCGTCGGCCGCGCCGGTGAGCTGCTCGACAAGATGATCGAGGCGATGGGCTGGTCGCGCGACTCCGTCTACATCGCGAACATCCTGATGTGTCGACCGCCGGGCAATCGCAACCCGCAGCCCGACGAGGTCGCGTCCTGCTTGCCGTTTCTCAAGGCGAAGATCGCCGCGATCGCGCCGCGCATCATCATCGCGCTCGGACGGCCGTCGGCGAACACCCTGCTCGGCATCGACGCGCCGATCAGCACGCTGCGCGGCAAGTTTCACCCGGGCCTCGGCGTCAGGATCATGCCGACGTTTCATCCCGCGTACCTGCTGCGCGAGCCGGAGCGCAAGCGCGAGGCGTGGGCGGACCTCCAGCTCGTGATGGCCGAGCTTCAGCGCCTCGGCATTTCCCCCCCAGGCCCCCGGGCTCCCCCGCCGCGCCGCGCGTGACCGCCTGCGATCTGCTCGCGGCTGAGCTGGCGCTCGATCGCCTCGAGGCCACGGTCGCGACCGAGCTGCCCGCGCATGTTCGCGCGTTCGCCGCCGCGCACGCCGCCGGCCGGCCCGCACCGGCTGCACCCGCGAGCTTGCTGCGTCCCGACGCGTTGGTGATCGCGCGCCAGGCGCTCGCGCATCCGCTGCTCGCCGATCGCGCGCTCGCCATGGTCCGGCTGCTGGCCCCGATCGCGATCGATCTCGACGCTCGCGTGGTCACGGCGCGTGCCGCCACGCCGAGCTGGGCGGCGTACGATCGGCTTGCCGCCGCGCGCGACGTGGCCGCGCACGATCGGTTCGGCATCGGCTTCCTCGAGCTCGTGCACCGACTCCACGGCACGCGCGAGCCGGTCACTGCCTCCGCGTGGCCGCAGGTGATCGCCGGCTGGACCGAGCCGCTCGCCGACGCGCCACCACCGCTCGCCGATGCGCTCGACCTCCCGCGCGGCGTCACCGTCGTGTCGTCGGCGGTCGCCCGACCTCGTGCATTCGTCGTCGAGCCGCGGCGCGAGGTGATCGTCGTGGTGCCCGTCCCGCGCACGCCTGCCGATCAGTTCGCGACCGCGCACGAGCTCGGGCACGCGTTCGCCGCGCTGCTCGTCGGGGTCATCCCCCGCGTCGTCGACGAGGCCGTGGCGTCGTACACCGCGCGCGTCCTCGAGGCCCCGGGCCCGTGGTTCCTGCCGCTCGCGAGCGCGGCCCGCGTGCGCCGGGTCGCGCTCGCGCGCGTGCTCGACGGGATCGAGCGCGGGCAGGGCGATCGCGTACCGGCCGATCCACCGTGGGCGCTGTGGCATGACCCCGGCGCGCAGGCGACCTACGTCGCCGCGGAGGCGCTCGCCGATCACTGGGTCGCGACGCTCGGCCCGGATGCGCTCGCGTCGGCGATCAGGTCGGCGGCATCGGAGGTCGATCGCGTGACCGTGCTCGCGTAGCTACGGCCGCACAAAGATGCAGGTGCTGAGGATCGGCACCTTGCCCGCCGCGCAGTTGCCGAGCCCGTCGACGAAGCCGGCGGGCGGGGTCCACTGCTTGTCGGCATCGCGGTTGATCGCGACGTAGACCTCGTCGTTGTCGTACGTGACCTTGAACACCCAGAACCAGTCCTCGACCAGGACGTGCTGGCGAGCGCCACGGCGCAGCGCCGGATGCTGCGCGCGCAACAGGCCCGCCTTCTGCAGATTCGCGAGCGACAGTTGCTCCGCGGCCGACAGCCCACTGAACCGGTGCATCTTGCGATTGTCGGGATCCTGGCCGCCCTCGGTTCCGATGTCGTCGCCCTGGTAGATCATCGGGACGTTGTTCGGCGACGTCAGCAGGAACGTCTGCGCGAGCCGCAGCCGCTCGTGACGACCACCGGCCTCGGTCAGCGCACGCACCTGATCGTGGTTGCCGAAGAAGTTTCCCATCACCGCGCCCGGGTAGCCGCCGCGACCGCCGTAGGTGTCCTGCGGTGTCAGGTACGCGGTGTCATTCGCGATCGCGAACTCGGCGAGCTGGCGCACGCTGAGGTCGAACGTGAGCAGGGCGCCCTTCGCGTGGTTGTAATACGCCTCGTCGACCTGGCCCTGCACCATGTCCTCGCGCACGTGGTAGCGCGCCCAGCCGCCGAGCGATTCGCCGACCATGTAGAACACGGTCGGCTCGTCGGGCATCGCGTGGTCGTCGACCGTGGTCTCGACCTCGGCGACGATCGCGGTCTTGAGCGCGCGCACGAACTTGTCGTCCATGTGCTTGAGCGCGTCGGCGCGGAAGCCGTCGAACGAGAACTCCTGGATCATCCACAGCGCGTGGTCGACGACGAGCTGCACCGCCGCGGGGTGCGCGCCGTAGTTGAAGTCCGGCGTGTCGGTCGTGAACCAGCAGCCGATTCGCGCCTCGTCCCACCGGCCATCGCACGCGTTGTAGGCCCAGAACCACTCCGGGTGTTGCGCGTACAGCTTGTAGCTCTTGAGCTGCGCCGGCGTCTTCTTGACGACCTCGCGCGTGAACCGATCACGCACGCTGTACCAGCTCGGGATCCTCGGGCGCGAGGCGTACAACTTCGACCAGGCGGATCCCCGCTTCATCGGCGAGCTCCTCGCGGGCACGCTCCAGCAGGGCAGCCCGTTCGGCGGCAACTTCTGGACCGGTCCGTACGCCAACATCCGGCTCGCGAACATCATCCAGCGCGTGGTCGGTCAGGTGCCGGAGTTCTCGGCCGAGGAGGTGAGCTCGATCCAGGGCTTCAGCAAGACGATCGAAGCGCTCGACCTGCTCGAGGTGGTCAACACCCACGACACCAATGGTGGCGTGATCGACACCGACAAGGAGCTCGGTGATCCGCTCGGCGCGATCGTCGGCAAGCCTGAGATGTTCGGCGAGATCGTGCGCCTGCTTGACGAGGGCGCGACGGACCTCACCGCCGGCGGCGAGGAGTTCCCGTTCTCCCTGTCGGAGGGCTACGACGGCTTCGATACCCCGGAGACCTTCCGCACGTTCAACCGCGCGATCCGCGCGCGCGTCGCGATTTACCTCGAAGACTACCCGGGGGCGCTGGCCGCGCTCGGGATGTCGTTCCTCGACGACACCGCGATGGGTGACCTCACCGCAGGCGTGTTCCACAGCTTCTCGACTGGCGCGGGCGACCAGGTCAACAACCTGATCAACCCGAACCTGTTCGCACACCCGTCGCTCGTGGCCGACGCCCAGATGAACGGCACCACCAAGGACCTCCGCCTCACCGCGAAGGTCAAGATGGTCGAAGAGGGCGGCGGCGCCGGTGGCCTGTCGTCGGACTACAAGTTCACGATCTACACGAGCCCGAGCTCGCCGGTGCCGATCATCCGCAACGAGGAGCTCATCCTCCTCAAGGCCGAGGCGCTGTACAACACAGGTGACAAGGCTGGCGCGCTGATCGCGCTCAACCGGGTGCGCGTCGCATCGGGCGGGCTACTGCCGCTGACGGCCCTGGCGATCGACACCGAGGCCGAGTTCATCGACGCGCTGCTGTACGAGCGCCAGTACTCGCTGATGTTCGAAGGTCACCGCTGGATCGACCTCCGCCGCTTCATGATCGATGTCCCGCTGCTGCCGGCGCCCAGCCCCGAGGCTGACCAGACCCGCAACGTGCGCTACCCGATTCCGCTCGCCGAGTGCAACGCGCGCCCGGGTGAAGCGGCCTGCGCGCTCGGCTCGACGAACTAGAGATCGCGCCGGACGTAGAACTGACCCTGCGCCGCGAAGTCGGGCGATGCATCAAACATCGTCTCGGCTTCCGGCGGCGCCACCCACTGGCTCGCCATGTCGAGCTGCTTGGGGTCGTAGTCGAAGTTGCCCATGACGTGGAAGCGCATGGTCGCTCCGACGTAGGTCCCGCGCGCGATCTTGAGATCGCTGCCGACCCCGAAGAAGCCCTCTGGCAGGAGCTTGTGGTCGCGCAGGGTCCGGTCCTCGCCGTACGCGACCGACACCCGCGTCAGCTCGACGCCCGCGCCGAGCTGGAGGTACCGCGCAGCCAGCTGGTCGGGCTCGTGCGAACGCCGATCGCACTCGACACCAGGCCGCTCATCCGGTCGACCGGCAGATCGCCGTCCGGCGTCTCACCCGCCGACGAGTACGCATCGAGTCCGCCTCGACGAACACCGGCCCCACCACGGTGCGGCTGGCGAACGCACCAATCCCACTCATCCGGCACTCGGTCCAGCCGGCGCCCGGCCGGGTGTCGCCCTCGCGCCGAAACCCGTAGCCACCGACCCGAAACCCGATGTCGTAGGTCGGCTGCACCGCAGTCGCGCGCACGGCCACCGGCGCTCGGGTCGGCTCCGCCATCGGGTCCGCGGTGGCGGTGTGGGCGCCCACGAGCGTGAGCAAGGTGGCCGCCAGGACAGGGCTTGGATTCCACGAGGGATTCGACGACGGAGAAAGGCGCATGGCTCCCTTCCCAGCACGCCGCGCGCCGTCCGGTTCGGGTCCAGGTCGAGAACGCGGGGTCACGTTCGGTGTGGCGAGTTCCGGCAGCTGTCTCGAATCGCGACGCCCACCGAGAGACATCGCATCTCTCCTCGGACGACTCGGGTCGAGGATATTGCGGCTCGTTGCGACTACCGCGCCGGTTCGCTGCGGTCGTCGACGTCGATCCCGAACACGGCGCGCGCCTCGGCCGCGAAGTCCTCATCGTCGATCGTCAGCTCTCGCAGCAGGTCCATCGCGACCCGGCGGAACTCGCGCCGGGCGACGTGCAGCCAGTTGGTGACATCGGTGGTGGTGATGCCGTAGCGCTCGGCGGCGGCGGCGTAGGCGGGCGGCGAGTCGCCGACGTGGAAGTCGCGGAACAGCTTCGCGTGGACCGGCTTCTTGCGTTCTTCGAGCGCCGCGTCGAGCCGCTCGAGGGCGAGCTGCATCAGGTGGCGCAGCCATTCGGCGTCGAACACGGCATCGGGGTCGATGTTGGCGCCGCTCGCTCCGAGCTCGGCCTCGGCCGTCGCGAAGTCGAGGTGGACGTTCTTGCCGCCGCGCCGCGCGGTGGCCGCCCGGCGGTGCTGGTCGATCACGTGGCGGTCGAGGCAGGTGCGGAGGAACGTGCGGAACCTGCCGCGGGCGGGCTGGTACTGCGCGAGCATGTCGCGATTGATCGCGGTCTCGAAGAATGACTGCGTGAGGTCCTCGGCGTGCTCGCCGGTCTGGGTCCAGCGCAGCCGGATGTACTTGTAGACCGGCTTCCAGTAGCCGCGCACGACGAGGTCGAGGCTCCGCGCGCGACGTGCGGGATCGCCGCTCAGGAGGTCGGAGACCGCCGAGGGCCGGGTCAGCGGGAACGCGCCGTCGCTCACGCGGCGATCATAACAGGCACGTCAGTTCCGCGGCTCGACGATGACGCGGCGGAGCTTGCCAGCCCGGGTCAGCGAGATCTCCGGAACGACCTCGATCTCGAGCGGGATGCCGCGCAGGTGCTTGGCCACGAACTCGCGGATCAGCGCCTCGGCATCGTGAGGCAGCGTGCGCCCCGACGGCACGACGCGGAGGATCAGGCGGTTGTCGGCTCGCTGCACGACCTGGAACTGGCGCGTGTGCTTGGCCATGTTGAGGAACAGGATATTGAACAGGATGCCCTCGACGGGGTTGCCGTCGCCGTCTCGCATGGTCTCGGTGACGCGACCCTCGACCGGACCGAACCGGCGCAGGTTGCGGCCGCAGGCGCACGGCGCCTCGGTGCGTTCCGTTGCGAGGTCACCCGTGAGGTAGCGAATGAACGGGCAGGCGAGGTTGTGCAGATCCGTGACCGCGACCTCGCCTTGCTCGCCGGGACGCGCGGGACGCATCGTGCCGTCGGGTCCGGCGACCAGGATCTCCACGATCAGGTTCTCTGCCGATTCGTGCAGACCGTCGTGGGCCTCGCACTCCATGCCCATCAGCATGAACTCGCGACACCCATAGGTCTCGAACACCGCCGGGCCGAATGCCTGCGCGACATCCGCGCGATCGTGTGGCCACAGCCGTTCGGCGCCGTAGATCACGTTGATCGTGTCCCACGTGCGCAGCCCCTGCGCGTTGACGAAGCGCGCGAGGTCCGCGATCGCCTGCGCGTAGCCCATGATCGCGGTCGGTCGCTGGCGCACGATGATCTCGACCATCTCGAGCAGCCGCTCCTTCGAGCGCACCATGCAGTTGGCGTAGATGTCGCGGCGGAGCTTGTGATCGAGCGCGAGCTTGGCGCGGTGGAAGCGTGTCGGCGCGATCGCCGGGACGCCCCACAGGTGCATCGCCTTGTCGCCCATGCGATAGCCGCCCCAGCCGTAGCCGCGCCAGCGTGTGGCGTCGCGCCAGTAGCGTGACTCCGCCGAGAGCCGGACCTCGAGCGGTTGTCCGGTCGAGCCGCTGGTGGTCTTCGATACCGCGACCGCGGGCCATGGAGCGGTGCGCTCGTCGACCGTGGTCTGCGCGGTCGCGCGCGCGAGCACCGGGATGCGTGCGAGATCGCCGAGGTCGCGAATGTCGTCGGGATGCAGATCGACCGCATCCATGATCCGCCGGTAGTAGCCGGTCTGGTGATACGCGTGACGGACGAGCCGTCGAAGAAACCCGGTGCGCGTCGCCGTGATCTCGTCGACGCTAGCGCGTTCACTGCGCTGCAGGTGCGCGAGGAGATCGAACGTCGGGCGGCCGCGCAGTCTCTCCCATGCTGGATAGAACACCCGACCCAACACCAGCCCGTACGGATCGAAGGTCACGTTCCAATCGTACCCCAAGGGCACTGGCTCGCCTGGCGGCTCGCTGGCGTATCAAACCCCGGGCGGACGACGAGCCAGATGCGGGGTACGTGTTTGGTCTGATACCGTTCGGCGCGTGACGCGGGCCAGCTCCGACGGCAACCCAGCCCCGGCGATCGTCCTGGTGTGGTCGGGTACCGAGCCGCGTGCGCTCGTGCTACCGGCGCACGCGGAGCTCGGCCGGCGGATCGCGATCGAGGGTGGCACCCACGAGGTGGCCGACGACCGGATGTCACGCGATCACGCGGTCGTACGGTGGGACGGCGGCACCTGGGTGGTGCGAGATCTCGACAGCCGCAACGGCACCTACCTGAACGGCGAGCGGGCGGTCGGCGAGTTGCGCCGCCGCGGCGACGCGGTGCTCCGGCTCGGGCACTCGGTGTTCCTGCTGCTCGGCGATGGCCGCGGGCACGCCGGGTTGCCGGGCGCCGGAGAGATCGTCGGGCCCGAGCTCGCGCGGGCGTACGCGGCGCTCGTGCTGGATGCCGCCGCGATCTTCATCCAGGGCGAGCCCGGCACCGGCAAGCAGCGCGCCGTCAGGCACTGGCACGACACCGGTCCGCGCGCGACAGGGCCGTTCGTCAGCGTCAGCTGCAGCTCGATGCCCGAGGGTGTCGCCGAGCGTCTGTTGTTCGGCGGCAAGCGCACACCGGTCGGGATCGAGACCATCGGGCATTACAGATGGCCCGCGGCGGCACGCTGGTCCTCGCTGACCTCGACGCGCTCGACTTCAAGTCGCAGCGCCGGCTCGGACGGCTGCTCGCAGAGCCAGAACCGGATGCCCCGGGCATCGCCGCGACGGGCCCGGACGTGAGCTCGCTGGTTGCCGACGGCCGGCTCGGCCCAGACCTCGCCGCATGGTTTGCGCCGACCACGGTCACGCTGCCGCCGCTGCGCGCGCGCAAGGTCGATCTCGTGCGCCTGGTCGCGCGCGAGGTCGCCGCCGTTGCCGCGAGCCACGAGCCGTCGCAGCAGATCGCGCCGCACGCAAAGCTCGTCGAAGCGTGCTGCATCCGGACGTGGCCCGGCAACGTGCGCGAGCTGTGCGCGACGGTGCGAGCAGCGACGCTCGAGGCGCTCGCCGATCGGCGCGACCTCGTGCGGCCCGAGCACCTGGCGCCCACCGCCGGCGTCTCGCAGACGGTCGCGGGTCAGACGGCGGTCGAGCGCAAGAACCCACTCGCCCGGCCGGATCGCGAGGTCCTGATCACCGCGCTGGCGCGCGCGAACGGCGAGCTCAGCGTCGCGGCACGCGCGCTCAACCTGCATCGCGACCGGCTGAAGGCGCTGCTCGTCGAGCTCGGCCTCGTGCCCGACGAGCCGTGAGCTACCAGGGGTAGCGGCCGCCCTTGTAGTCGAGAAACTCGCCCGACGCCGCGAGCGTGGCGGTGTCGATCTCGTGGAGCATCATCCGCACGGAGTCGGCCACCGGCGTCGGTGCGGACGGGCCGCCCATGTCGGTCTGCACCCAGCCCGGATTGATGACCGCGGAGAACACGCCCTCGGGACGCAGATCGATCGCGAGCGACTTCGACATCATGTTGAGCGCCGCCTTTGACATCCGGTAGGCGTAGAACCCGCCGCTGCCGTTGTCACCGATCGAGCCCATGCCCGAAGTCACGTGGACGAGCTTCTTGCCGGTGCCGCGCCGCAGGTGGGGGAGGAGCGCGAGCGAGATGCGCAGCGCACCAACGGCGTTGATGTCATAGGTGCGCATCAGGGCGGCGAGGTCGAGGTTGGTGATGCGCTGGCGGTCGCCGCCGTAATCCCCGGCGACATTCAGCACCAGGTCGATCGCGGCGTCGCCGAGCGTGGTCGCGAGGGCCGCGACGTCGGCGTCGAGCGTGACGTCGACCGCGTGAATGCGCAGCTTGCCGGTCGACGACAGCGCGCGCAGCAAGCCCACGTTGGCCGCGGCGGTGAACGAGTCGAGGCTCAGCCCAGCAGTGGACCACCAGCCCCGGAGTCCGGCGTCCCGAGGTGAGAGCAGGGCGGTGCCGAGCAACACCAC
>JBBJLY010000180.1:0-17578 GCA_037720695.1 Kofleriaceae bacterium
CCCACCAGGCGAGGTCCTGGTCTCGGCGTCGACCCGGCTCGTCCTCGGAGACCGCGCCCGGGTTCGCGAGCTCACGGGCCTCGAGCTCAAGGGCGTGGCCGCACCGGTGACGGGCTACGTGGTCGAGCATCTCGAGCCCGCGCCGAGCGAGGAGACCGCGTGAGCGCCCGCAAGATCCGGGTGTTGATCGTCGACGATTCGCTGTTCATGCGCGCCGCGATCGCGAAGACGCTGGGTAACGGCGCATTCGAGATCGTCGGCCAGGCGAAGAGCGGCAGCGAGGCCCTCACGGTCGTCGGCAAGCTCGCGCCCGACGTCATCACGATGGACTTCAACATGCCCGGCTTGAACGGCGCCGAGACCGTGCGCGCGCTGATGCAGCAGCGACCGACGCCGGTCGTCATGTTCTCGGCGCACACGAAGCAAGGTGCGAAGGAGACGTTCGACGCCCTCGCCGCGGGCGCGGTCGACTTCGTGACCAAGCCCGCGGGTGAGGTCTCGACCGATCTCTCGAAGATCGCCGACGAGCTGGTGCGTAAGCTGACCGCGGCCGCGCAGTCGCGACCGCGCGCCATCGTGCCGCTGATGGCGACGCGGACATCGAGCCCGACGCTCGGGATCCCGCGCACGACACAGACCGGTGGCCTGCCACGGCTCGCCGTGATCGCGATCTCGACCGGCGGACCGGCCGCGCTTTCGCAGGTGATCCCGGCGCTGCCACCAGAGCTCAAGCTCGCGATCGTGGTGGTCCAGCACATGCCCGCCGGGTTCACCCAGCCGCTCGCCGAGCGCCTCAACAGCCTGAGTCGGGTCGCGGTCCGCGAGGCCGCCGACATCGTCCCCTGCCCGGCTCGGTCCTGATCGCGCCTGGGGACCGCCACCTCGAGTTCGACGACCGCGGCATGGTCTCGCTGACCGATGGCCCGATGGTCAACGGCTGCCGTCCGGCGGCCGACGTCACGATGCTGTCCGCGGTGAAGGTCTACGGCCGCCGCACGCTCGGGGTGGTGATGACAGGAATGGGCAAAGATGGGGCCGCGGGTGCGCTGGCGATCAAGCGGGCGGAGGGCAAGACGATGGCCCAGGACCAGGCCAGCTCGGTGATCTTCGGCATGCCCCGCGCCGCGATCGACACGGGAGCGATCGACGAAGTCGTGCCACTCGACGAGATTGCCGGCTGGCTGCGCTACGCGTGACTTGACGCGCTCGCGCGCCCGAGTCGATTCTGTCGCCGTGACCCGCTGGACCGCGCCGCTCGTGCTGTTCGGGCTCGCCCTCTCCGGGCTGGCGCTGTTCGCGAGCTCGGCCGCCGCCGAGCCGGATCCCGCGAAGCGGCTGTTTGACGAGGGCCGCGCGCTGGCCGCGAAGGGCAAGCACCTCGAGGCGTGCGTGCTGTTCGAGAAGAGCTACGAGCTCGAAGCTGCCGTCGGGACGCAGCTGAACCTCGCCGACTGCGCCGAGCGCGATGGCAACCCGCGCAAGGCGTGGGTGCGATGGACCGCGGCCGCGGAGGAGTTCGAGCGCATGGGCGATCCGCGCGCGAAGTTCGCCCACGGGCGCGCCGACGCATTGGCCCCGAAGCTCGCCGCCGTGGTCGTCAAGCTGGCGCGGCCGCGGACCAGGAAGCTGGTGGTCAGGATTGCGGGTCGTGAGGTCGCCCCGGCGCGCGAGATCCTCGAACGAGTGGAGCCGGGCGTGATCGCGGTCTCGGTGAGCGCGCCGTGCTGCAAGGCATTCGAGGCCACAATCACGGCGGAGCTCGGCAAGCAGGTCGAGCTCGCGATCCCCAAGCTCGAGCGCCTCGCCGGCGGGACGGATCCCGAAGAAGACGAGGCCCCGACCGGACGGGGCTGGCGCACGTCCGCGATCATCTCGGGCGCCGCGATGGCAGCCTTCGCGGGCGGCACGCTGTACTCGTACCTGAAGGTGAACGATGCCGAGGATCGGATCGGCAACGGCGCCGCCGGTCAGGATCTGATCGATGCAACCGCACAAGGTGAGCGCTACGAGACCGTCGCCAATGTGTGCCAGATCGGGTTCTTCGTCGCCGCCGCGGTCACCGCGGTCTCGATCTACAAGGCGGTGACGACGCACGACACGCCGAGCAACGGTGCCGCCTGGCATGTCAGCCCCGTGATCGCTCCGACTGCCGCGGGTGCTGCGTTCGGCTTCGACTGGTAGTCACGGTCGCTCGAGCGCGAACCACGCGTAGATCGTGTCGAGCTGCTCCGCGCTGTAGCCAACCTGCCCCATCCGCACGGGCGCGGTCACGAGAGGTGCTTCGGGCGAGAACGCCGGGATGCCGAGCAGGTCGGGATACAGCTCGAGCAAGGTCGTGTACGCGACGTCGGGCTCGGTCCGGTAGAACTGCAGCTTGGTCGTCGGATCGTCCGGCCGATCAGACGAGTGACACGCGGCGCACAGCTCGGTCAGGATCGGATGGACCTTGTCGACGAATTGCTGCCGGCCCAGGTTGCCGGGCGGCGCTGGCGCATCGACCGTGGTCGCGGCGTCAGGCACGCCGCTCGGGGGCTCGGCCGGATCGAACGTGAAGCAGCCACCGACCAGCAACAGCCCGACGAGGTGCACACGACCGAACACAGGGCATGGCTGTGCAACGTACGCTCCAACCGCCGCGTGCACGATCACGCGCACTTCGCCCTACCGTCCCGGGGGCTCAGGTCCTCAGGTTCGGGAGCAAACGCTTCGCACGCGCGGCCAGCCCGCGGGAGAACCGGTGATGGCGCAGATCGATCCGGTTCAGGTGCGCATAGCGCTCCGGCGCCTCGAGCAGCACCGCGAGCTCTCGATCGTCGAGCTCGCAACGGCGCAGCGCGATCGTGCGCACGCTCGGAAGCGCGACCAGGTGGTCGATCAGCGCCACCATCCCGTGCGGGCCACGCACGAACTGATCGAGGGTCACATGGGCGAGCGCGGGGAACTGCGCCAGCTCGGGCGGACCGATCGGCGACCGCGCGTGCAGGATCAGCTCCTCGAGCACCGGTAGTCGGGCGTCGGCGAGACCGCGCAGATCCGCGGGCACCACGTCGGACAGCTCGAGCGTGCGTAGCGTGCTGGACGTGAACCCGAGCTCGCCGTGGCCGCCGACGATCCGCAGCACCTCGAGACTCGCCGCGGCGGCGACCACGGTTCGCAGGTCGCCGAGCCGCATGCCAGGTCGGCGGTGGGGCTGCCCGGCCCCGAGCACGAGCTCGCGCAGGCGCGACGGAATGCCGTACTCGAGCATCGTCGCGATCAGGTTCTCGTAGCTGAGCACATCCCGATCGAGCCCGTGACCGGGCTCGCCGATGACGAGCCGCAGGATCTGGCGCGATAGCGGGAGAGAGCGCAGCCGCGCGTACGCGTGCTCGATCGGCAGCTCCTCGGTGCCCCGCAGATGGACCTCCTCGGCGTAGCCGAGCTGCCACACGACGTCGACCGCCGGGATCGCCGGTCCCTTGCGCGACGGCTTGCGGACATGACGCGCGAGCACGCCGAACCAGGTCTCGTGATTGGCGTCGATGATGCCCGCGGCGCGGTTCTCGACCCGGCGGCGCTGGCGGGGCTCGACCGTCGACGGAAGTTGATCGAGCTCGTGCTGCACCGTGATCAGCTCGCCGAGCGGATCGCCACGCAGCTGCAGCTCGTCGGCATGCACCAGCCGGGCGTCGCGGTCGACGATCGGATCGACCGCCTCGACGAAGCCCTCGGCCTGCTTCGCGACGCTCAGCTTGTGATAGGTCTCACGCGCCTCGTCGATCGACGCCAGGCGCACCACGGTGAGCTGATCGACGCGAACGATCAGCCCCTCGAGCTGGACGTCGCATTCTTCCTCGCCGCGAACCAGTCGCACGACCCGGATGATCGCAGGTCGCGCGCGGATGCAGTAGGCTCGGCGCGTGTCGATTCTCGCATCCCGGCCGCTCCTCTCCGTCGGATTCGTCGGCGGGGGCAACATGGCCGAGGCGCTGATCCGCGGGCTGGTCCGCGGCGGCCACGTGTCCGCAGATCGCGTGACCGCCTCCGGCCCCCGCCGCGAGCGGCTCGACGAGCTCGCGACCAGCTACGGGATCCACGTCACCACGGACAACCGCGAGGTCGCGCGTGCGGCCAACGTGCTCGTCCTCGCGGTCAAGCCGCAGATCCTCGACAAGGTGCTTCGCGAGATCGGCGACCAGATCCCGAAGGGTACGCTCGTGATCTCGATCGCGGCGGGCTTCGACACCGAGACCATGGAAGCCGCGTTGCCTGAAGGCGCCCACGTCGTGCGCGCGATGCCCAATGTCCCGGCGACGGTCGGCGCTGGCGCGACCGCAATCGCAGCCGGCCGCCACGCGAGCGAGGACGACCTCGTCACGGCGCGGGCGATCTTCGACGCGGTCGGCATCACGGTGACGCTCGACGAGAGCCAGCTCGACGCGGTCACCGGCCTGTCGGGCTCCGGCCCGGCGTACATCTTCCTGATCCTCGAGGCGCTTGCAGATGCCGGCGTCAAGGTCGGGCTGTCTCGCCGCAACGCGCAGCGGCTCGCGGCGCAGACCGTGATGGGCTCGGCCAAGCTCCTGCTGGACACCGACGAGCACCCCGGCAAGCTCAAGGACATGGTCACGTCCCCAGGCGGCACCGCGATCGCGGGCCTCCACACGCTGGAGCAAGGCGGGCTCCGGACCACGCTGATCACCGCGGTCGAGACCGCGACCAAGCGGTCGCGCGAGCTCGGGCGCGGCGGGAAGTGACTGGGCGAAGCAAGGTGATGCCGCGGGGACGTTCGACCTGCTCCTCCAGCCTCCGCGCATGAGGGCGCTCGCGATCGCCGCCCTCGTCGCCGGATGCTCCGACCAGGTCGGCACGATCCAGCTCGGGCTGACCAACGCGCCGGGATCGACGCTGCTCGACACTGTCTCGCTGCTTCGGGTGACGCTCACCAACCCGCGCCAGGTGATCGAGGCGCCGCGCACCGAGCGTGGGTTCGACCTCGCGTTCGAGCTCGAGGCCGCGGACGAGACCGGCGCGTTGATTGTCGAAGGCCTGGACGATGGCGGCGCGCTGGTCGCGGCCGGCCAGTCGCCGAGCTTTCCGGTGTCCGCGATCGACGCGCGGATCGTCGTCTACATGGCGACCCCGATGTCGATCGGCCTCGCACCGAATGGGCTGGGTACGCCGCGCAAGGATGTCAGCGGCGCGCGGCTGTCCTACGGAGCGATCCTCGCGGGCGGTGCGGATGCCGCAGACGTACCGTCGTCGGCGATCGCGGTCTACAACTCCTTCGATCACTCGCTGGCTGGCGGTATGCCGATGCCCGGCCCGCGCCGCGGGGTCACGCTCGCCACCGATTCGACGCCCAACGTGTTCGTGTTCGGTGGCAGCGGCCCCGAGGGTCCCACCGGCACGCTATGGCTGTTCAATACCGGCATCGCGCCGGCCGGCGCGTACCAGATCTTGAGCGATCAACCCGCGACCTCCCGCACGGGCGAGACCGCGGTCGCGGTCGGGCCCAGTCATTTTTTGATCACGGGTACGCCGCCGCTCGAGCTCCAGCTCGGTCAGCTCGCCGCGCGCACCGACCTCGCGGCGCTGCCTCGCAGCTCCGCCTCGCAGACCGGCAGTGACGGCGTCGTGACCGCGCTGTTCGCCGGCGCGGAGGGCGTGATCCGGTATCGCGCCGACGCGTTCGAGACCGTGTCTGCCGATCCGCGCCCCGGCGCCAGCGTCGTCGCGCTCGCCGACAACCGGTTCCTCGTGATCGGCGGCGAGACCCGCGATGCACTGGTGGTCGACGCGATCACCGGCGTCGTGACCACGCTGCCGAACGCGCTTGCCGTCGTCCGGCAAGCTGCCTCCGCCGCGGCCACCGCACGGCACGTCGTGATCTCCGGTGGCGTCGCGATGGACGGCACCCCGCACGCGGATGCGGAGGTGCTCGACGCGAACACGCTCGCGCCACTCGCATCCCTGCCGGCGCGCGAACGCACCGCCGGCTTCGCGATCGCGTTCCCCAACGATCAGATCATGATCGGCGGCGGCACCGCGGCGTCGGGCGATCTCGAGCTGTTCACGCCGCCGCCGCCGTGATCGCGAATCACGGCACGACCGTGATCGTGCTCGGCGCGACCCAGTGCTTGTGCTCGGCCGTGTAGTAGAGATCCGCGCGCGACGCCGGGGCGGTGAACGAGCCCGACACCGTCGACATCAGCTCGAGCGGCACGTCGACGACCGCGTAATCGATTCGACGTCCACTTCACCGTGTTCTTCTGACCTGCACGGCGCGGTATACCGCGCGCATGTTGAAACGCTCCAGCACCGCCGTCTGGCACGGCAATGGCCCACAGGGTACCGGCACGATCACGACACTCTCCGGCGCGCTTCAGGATCAGCCGTACGGCTTCAATACCCGGTTCGCGGCGGAGGACGGCAAGGCCGGCACCAATCCCGAGGAGCTGATCGCGGCGGCGCATGCGAGCTGCTTCACGATGGCGCTCGCGTTCGCACTCACCACCGCCGGTCACGTGCCGACGACGCTCGAGACCAAGGCCGTCGTCTCGATGGAGAAGCAGGATCCGGGCTGGACGATCACCGCGATCGCGCTCGAGGTCACGGGCACGGTGCCGGATGTCGATGCGGCGAAGTTCAGCGAGCTGGCCGAGGGCGCGAAGAAGGGTTGCCCGATCTCTCGCGCCCTGGCCGCGGTGCCGATCACGCTGACCGCGAAGCTCGCATAGCTCGGGGGAACGGTCAGCGGACGGTGAGCGTGTAGCCGCCCTGGGCGCCGGCGTAGCCGAACACGTGCACCGAACCGCCGGCGGGGACGGTCACCGTCTCCACATTTCCGGTGCCCGCGCTGGTGTCGATCCGGGTGCCGGCCGCGTCGTAGGCCTCGAGGTCGAGGTCGCCCGTCGCGTGGGTGAACGCGATCTCGACCTCGCCGGTCGCGGTGAACCAGTCATCGTCACCCGCGCACACGGAGGCCCGCGACCGAACCCGTCGCCGGACGCGCGGTGCCACGGCTGTTGTTCGGCTCCATCGCGTCGGTGCAGCTCGGCTCCGGCGCCGGATCGCTCTCGAGCGAGCAGAACGGGGTCGGGGGCGGCGGCGCTTCGGTGTCCTGCGCGACGTCACGCTGGGTGCACGCCTCGTCCTCGGTCCACGCTCGCCAGTCGGCGGCGCGACCGAGCGAGGCCGCGTGATCCTTCCAGCGCTGGTAGCCGTCCGTGCGCGACTTGAACGCGAGCGGCGCGGTGCACGTGCCAGCTGCGAGGTCGGCGCGCGCGCGGTCCATGATGATGTCGTACATCGCCGAGGTCGACGAGTTCCAGCAGCAGGTCTTCGACTGGGTGTACTCGAGCTCGTTGAACACGTAGTCCTCGAGCTCGCGATACGCGGCGTCGACCTGCGCCGGCGTCTGGTGCCACGTGCGCTCGGACAGCTCGTAGAGCGTCGCGAACGCGCCCTCACGTCGCTCGCGGGCCGAGCACGACGCCGGGTACTGCGAGATGTGGCGGCGCGCGTCAGCGATCTGCTGCAGCAGCTCGGTACGCTGCTGGTCCGGCGACACCTGGCCGAGGATCTGCTCGAAGCGTGCGGGGCGTGCCGCGATCTGTGCGTAGTTTGTCGAGTTGATCCAGCTCGCCTCGTCGGCGCCCATCCAGGTGTTGGTCCAGTAGCCATTGATGTTCTTCGCGACGCGATAGCGCTTCACGCCACCGCCGAGCCGCGCGTACTGGTCGCCATCGGAGTTCTCGCCCTCGCCACCCGCGGTCTCGCTGGTGAAGTAGCTCTTCGACGACTGGCCGGACTGGCGCACGCCCTGGCGGCGCGGCATCGAGCCGGAGATCGTGGTGACGTCGAGGCTGCCACCGGGCAGCGTCGCGACCGCCTTGACGACGAGCGTGTGACCGATGCCGTTCTTCTGCCAGCGCTCGATCAGGATGTCACCGGCGCGCACGGCCTCGGGCTTCAGGTTGTAGGCGTTCGCCGAGTCCGCGAGGTTCATCGAGCCGAGGTAGTCGAGCGCCATCACGGTGAAGTAGCCGGCGCGCTTGTTGAGGTGGACCTCGTCGAGGTAGGCGCCGAAGTGCAGATCTGGACCGAGCGCCGGCTGCAGATCCTCGCCACCGGCGATCCGCTTCGCGCGCAGCCCGGCATCGCTCGGCCACGGCGCGGGACCGCCCGCCGTGAGATCGGCGTAGCGGATCGCGAACTCGGGCGACTGCGCATAGCGGCCCGTCGAGGTGCGGACGCCGTTGTGGCCGAAGAACACGCGCTTGCCGGTGCCGTCGACCGACTCGAAGAACAGCGGCAGCTGGTACCAGGCGGCAAACGTGATCCGGAGGAACAGCGACATCTCGGCGCACTCGAGGCTTGGAGACGGCAGGGTCTTGCCCCACGGCGTCGTCAGCTCGACGGTCATCGAGTAGCCGTCGACCGACGGGATGAACGCCATCGCGTCGATCCACTTGACGTACTTCTCGTCCCAGTTGAAGCCGCTGTTCGCGGGCCACACGATGCCGGCGGCCTTTGCGGCTGCGGTGTCGCGGTCCTCCCACTTGTTGCGGGCGCTCCACACCTGGGTGCGCGTGGTGTCGGTGTTGACCAGGAGGCCCTTGCGGTACTCGGAATCTTCCTTGCCCGGCGGCGGGGTCGGGAAGACCGGGCCGTCCATGCCCCATTCCTCGTCGAGGCCGGTGTCGGGACCGGTTGTGTCGTTGCTTGCACAAGCCGCGAGCGCGAGGACGAACAGGAGAACGATCCGCATGCGCACGGCCGTGAGCAGTCTTTATGCCGCAGTCGGCTCGTGAGAATTCGCGAGCTTGTCGACGAGATCGGTCGGACCGCGAGTCGCCAGCTACTCGGGTAGCCAGGCCGGTCGTCCTACGCACCGGCGTGGGCGCGGCAGCGGTCTGCCCACGGCAGCTGCTCGACCGCCGCCTCGCCGAGGTCGGTCCCGCAGGTCTCGCATCGCCCGAACTGGTCGTCATCGAGCTCCAGCAGCTTGCGGCGCACCTCGATCTGATCGAGCGCCCACCGCAGCTTCTCCTCCGGCCGCATGCCCGGCTTGCCCTCGACGCCCATCGTCGACAGCTTGGCCGCCGCCGGCTTGCCTGCGAGGACCTCGGTCAGGAGGGTCGCCAGGACGCGCCCGCGTTCGAGCAGCTGCTTGCGCACGCGGTTCTTCGCGGGCTCCTCGATGATCATCGGCTCGTACCCCCGGCGCGATTCTACGGGAACCGATCACCCACGCGAGTGTCGGAGGGGTTGATCGGGACGCGCGTCGTGCGACGCGGCGCTGGACAAGGAGCTTCCTGAGGTCCGCATCATGGCTGGTGGTGATCTGCGCGCTGGCTTCCGCCACCCAGGCTCGCCACGTGGCCGCCACCCGACCCGCGACCGAGCCGGCAAGCCAAGGCCGCCTCGTCACGCGGCACGACGGCAAGGTCGTCGCGATTCCGCTCGAGCACACCGACGTCCGGATCCGATCGACGGCAACCTGGCGGAGACGATCGTCACCCAGAAGTTCGTCAATCCGTTCGCGACCAAGATCGAGGCGGTCTACCTGTTCCCGCTACCAACAGCGGCGGCGGTGCATGACCTCACGATCAAGATCGGCGACCGCACGATTCGCGGCGCGCTGCAGGAGCGCGCGACGGCCACCGCGGTCTACGAGGCCGCGCGCAAGCAGGGCATGGTCGCGGCGCAGCTGACCCAGGAGCGGCCGAATCTGTTCACGCAATCGATCGCGAACCTCGAACCGCGGCCGTCGCGATGGTGTGGGCACGCAGCCGGATCGCCGAGCTGTCGCGCCGCGCCCTGCGTGCGGTAGAGCCGGCCGCAGCCGCTGCGATCGTGCGCGAGATCGTCACGCTGTCGATCGCGCACCGCGTGCTCACCCGGTTCACCGCGTTCGTCGCCGTCGACAGCGCGCGCGTTACGGCGCAAGGCCCGGCGAAGCGGGTCGTGGTGCCGGTCGAGGTCCCCGAGTCCGCCCGCGCGATCGCGAGCGGCATCGGGCGCTACGGCACGATCGGCGCGGGCTACGGGGCCGGCGCCGGCATGATGGGATCTCAGCGAGCTACGGCGCCGCGAAGCTCGTCGTGACCGTGCCCGAGGTCAGGCTCGCCTCGGCCGTCGTGCAGGGCGACCTCGACAAGTCGGTGATCCGCCGCTACCTCAAGCGCCAGTTCGCGAAGATCCGATACTGCTACGAACGCACGCTGCTCGCGCATCCGACGCTCGAGGGCACGATGGTCACCCGGTTCACGATCGCGCCGTCCGGTCTGGTGGGGTCGGTCACAGCCGAAGGCCTCGGCGACACCGAGGTCGCGAGCTGCGTCGCGAGCGTCATCACGGCGATCGAATTTCCGCGGGTCCCGGATGGCGGCGACGTGCAGGTCCATTACCCGTTCACGTTTCGGACCAGGACGGTGACGCCATGAACCCGCGCTTGCTCGCATCGGTCGTGATGGTCGGCGCGTGCGGCCCGCCCGATGCGCCGCCACCAGCGCAGGTGCCGGTGCAGGTGGCACCGGCGATCGTGGGGATGCCGTCCGCTGGCGTCGATCTGACCGGCCCGATCCCGGTTCCGGACCGCAGCGGCCATGCGCGCGTCAGCGGCGCGGTCGCCGCGCCACTCGACCTGGCAGCCGACCGCGCGATCGTCACGCTCGAGCTCCCGAACTCGCCGCGCGGGGCTCGGTCGGGTTCCGGTTCGCCGACGATCGGCCCGGCGCGGTGGCAAGGAGCAGCAGATCGTGGTCCCGCTCGCGACCGGCAAGTACTGCGCGAGCACCAGCGGGCCACGGTGGCGTACGCGCACGACGTGCCGGCCGATCTCAAGAACTGGAAGACCGTGTGGGCGTTCGAGGGCTCGCGACCGATCGTCGATCGCGGTGTCCGCTACGTCGCCATGGGCGGCGAGATCCACGCGACCGATGCGCAGAGCGGCGAGCCGCTATGGCACCGGCGCTACCTCGAAGACGCCCGGGACCCGCGCGCTCGGCTCGGTCGCGCTTGCCGGTTCGACGATCGTGGTCAGCACGCGCGACGGCACGGTGTTCGGACTCGATGTCGATACCGGCTACACGCTGTGGTCGTAGGCGCTCGGCCGCCGCGTGATCGCGCAGCCCGTGATCTCGAAGGGCTGGCTCTACGCGACCACCGACGATGGCCACGTGATCGCACTCCAGGTCGGCGACCGCTCGCTCGACGGCTGGCACATGTTCGGCGGGAACCCCCGGCATACCGGCCTCGTCGCGGCGGCCTCCCCGGAGTAACCTGGAGGTCTCACCCGCGTAGAGGTTCCATGCGACGACTTCTGGCCACCTCCCTCATCGCCGCCCTCGCCTCGCCCGCCGCTGCCGAATCGCGCACCGAGACCGCGATCTTTGCCGGCGGCTGCTTCTGGTCGATGGAGCACGACATGGAGCACATCCCCGGCGTGATCTCTGCGGTGTCCGGCTACACCGGCGGTCACCTCGAAAAGCCGACCTACCAGGACGTGCTGAAGGAGACCACCGGGCACTACGAGGCGATCAAGATCACGTACGACTCCGCGAAGATCAGCTACCGCCAGCTCGTCGACCGCTACTGGCACGCGATCGATCCGCTCGATGCCGGCGGCGCGTTCTGCGATCGCGGCGACTCGTACCGCACGGCGATCTTCGTGACCCCGGAGCAGCGCGAGATCGCCGCAGCGTCGAAGGCGGCGCAGAAGGGACCGGTGAAGCAGCCTGTCGCGACCGCGATCAAGGACGCGACGACGTTCTGGCCCGCCGAGGCGTATCACCAGGACTACGCGAAGCAGAATCCGGATCACTACTTCCGCTACCGCAAGGGTTGCGGCAAGGACGCGCGGCTCAAGATCCTGTGGGGCGCGCGCGCCCTCAAGTGAAGCGCCTGCTCAGCGTGCGCCGAGCCGCCTGCGCCGCGACCTGAACAGCATCGCGAGCACACCGAACGCGAGGCCGAGGTTGCCGGCGCCGATCGGACGCGAGTCGCAGCTGCCGCCGCCGTCGCCGTCGTCCGGGTTGCCCGGGGCATCCGGTCCGGTCGGCGATGCATCGGCCTTGGCATCGATCGGCGCATCGGGTGCGGCGTCAAACGTCGGTGGCGCATCGGGCGTCGCCGCGTCGGGCGTCGCCGCGTCGATCACCACCGCGCCGTCGATCAGCGGCGCATCGGGCACGCCGGCATCGACCCCGCCGCCACAGGTGGCGCGATCGGGGATCTGGGTCGGGAACGGGGTGTTCGTGATCCCGGCGACCTGCACGTCGTCGATGTGCCAGCCGGTCGTGCCGACGCCGCCATCGGTCGCGATCCGGAATCGCAGGCGCACGCTCTGGTTCGCGAGCTGCGTTCCGAACGACAGCGTCCGGGTCTGCGTCGTGCGCGTCCCGGTGTAGGCCGGTCGATTCGGCAGCGGGTTGTTGGACTCGTCGGTGATCGTGCCCGTGTACATCGGGTTGGCGCCGAACGTGGTGACGTCCGCCCAGGTCGCGCCGTTGTTGGTCGACAGCTCGACGACACCACCGTCGTACGCGACGCCGCTGCCGAGCTCGAACACGAAGCTGTGCGAGTACGAGAAGCTGAACGCGCCAGTGCCCACCGCGAGCTGCGGCGTGGTCACGCTGTAGTCGGCAGTGAATCCAACCGCCGGGCCATGCCAGCTGCCGTCGAGCGGCGTCAGCCGGACGTGCTGCCAGTGGTTGTTCGTCGTCCACACCGAGGTCCCCGCATCGAACGTCTCGGTCGCGGAGCTGGCGGGGACGTCATCGACGTTCATGCGCAAGCCGAACGCCTGCGCCGTCGGGCTTGCACACCCACCGCTGCTGGTGACGCTCAGGTTGAAGCTACCCGCCGTCGGCACCGTGACGCCAGCCGCGAGCGACACCGTGATCACCGCGTTGCGCGACCCGTACGGGCCGATGTTCGACACGCTGACCGGCCCGGCCACGGTGACACCCGGGGTGCTGGATGTCAGCGTCGCGGTGATGCCGGTGAGCGTGCCCGGTCCGCCATTCGCGATCGGCACCGAGATCTGGACCGTCTCGCCAGCGTCGAGCACACCGTCGCCATCGCACGTGGTCAACGTGTCGCTCACCGTCGCGGTGCCGAACACGGCGCGACCTGCGAGGGTCGTCGACTCCACGATCCCGGCGTTGGTCGTGCTGGTGCGCGTGGGCGACACCGCGCACGTGCCGAAGCCACGGCGCGCGAACGCCGCGGCGATCACGTCGTGGTCCGCGATGCTGGCCGCCCGTGCGGCGGCGAGGATCCCGTCGCGGGCCTCGGTCGGCGTGTGGTCGGCGGGCATCAGGAGCATGCCGGCCACCAGGTAGTCGGCCATCTTGCGATGGTTGTCGGCGAACGTGCCGCCGGCCTGCTGGATCGACACGTAGGCCTCCCACAGCACCTCCGCCCAGATCTCGCCGGCGTTGTGCGGCTCGGCGTGATCGCCATAGTTGAGAATTGGGTGCGTGGTCGGCAATGCAGCAGCGCCCATGTGGCGGAACATCAGCGCGTTGCGCGTCGTGCTCTTGCTGTACGGTGCGCGGCGAATGCCGTAGTACGCGGGGTCGGGCGAGAACTCCTGGGTGACGTAGACGCCGAACGGATAGACGCCGCTCGCGAAGTTGTCACCGGCGCGCGCGATCATCATCAGCGCGAGGAAGTCGCCATAGCCTTCGCTCATGCCCGAGCACAGCTGCTGGCCGCACAGGCTGAGGCGGTGATGCACGTAGTGCCCGAACTCGTGCGCGAGCAGGCCGGCATCGAGGCTGCCATCGAGGTTGACCGGCCCGTCCCACACGAACACCTGCATCCGAGGCGGCAGGCCATCCGACGGCGTCGACATGTTCGCGTTGTTGGTGCCGGAGAAATCCTGTGCCTCGGCGAGCAGCGCGTCGCCCTCGACGCCGCCGCGCCCGAAGTTGCTGAGCTGCGCGTTGCCGGCCGCCTCGGTGAAGCCGGCGTCGTACCAGAAGTCGTGCAGCCAGTTGATGCCGTAGAACAGGGCGGTGACCGCCGCGGCCCGCTGGGTCGCGTTGGCGCCCGCGGCAACCCCCGTGTCGAACACGCGATCGAACGTGCCGGCCGCGGTGGTCGTCGCGCGGAGGTCGCCGGTCGAGAACCCGTCCGGGGTGGCCAGGTCCGCATAGGTGTCGGTGTTGTTGCCCGAGGTCACGGTCTTGCCGGCGACCAGCCACGGGTCGGGCGTGCCGCCGGGGTTGGTGTTGAGGCCGTCGACCGAGACCAGCGCCGACGGGGCGTACGCCGGGTACGACCCGTTCGGCGTCCCGGTGGGGTGCGGCGAGAAGTCCGCGTGCGGACCGTCCTCCATCTGCTTGGTGCTCGCATTCGCGAACACCCGATACGCGAACGTCGCGTCGACCACCAGGCTGCGATGCGCGAGCACGCGCCCGTCGTCCGCGGCGACGACGGTTCGCCAGGCGTCGCTCGAGGTCGTCGCAGCCATGCTGGCGTAGCTCTCGACGATCCAGGCCGCGACCAGCGCGCCACCCGTCGGGAACCAGACCTTGCGTGCCTGCGCGAGCTGGACGTCGACGCCGCCACTCTTGCCGCGCATCAGGCGCGTGCCATCACCACGCTGACGCTGGGTCGCGATGGCGCCGCGATCGAAGCCGCTCTTGTACGTGTGGCGCATCGCGTGCGCGAGCGCGCCGGCATCGTCCTCGGAGAACTGGGCCGCGGACCGCGGGTGCGCGGTGCCGTACAGCTTGCCGCCGATCGCGGCGAGCGAGCCATCGGGGCGCACGAGCACGCGGAGCTCGCCGCCCTCGATCGGCAGGCCATCGATCGTCGGGCGGACGCGTGTGATCGTCCCGCCGCGGACGCGGATGTCGCCGGCGGTATCGAGCACCGGCACCTCGCCGGCCCTGACGTTCCACGCCGGCGCGAGCCGCGCCACGTACGCGCGTGCCGACGCGGTGGGGGTCGGCCCGCGCAGGTTGGCGATCGTCGACCCGATCAACAGCTGCGGCACGCCGGTCTCGTCGATCGACATCGGGGTGGCCCCCAGCGTGATCGCCGCACCGATCGCGTCCGCGTCGTCGGCCGCGGTCGCGGGCGCGGTCGGATCCGAGTCAGTCGGTGCCGGTTTCTGGGGTGGAGTCGGCTCGCTGCAGCCAAGGGCGAGCGAGCAGGCCAGGACAGGTGATACCAGGCGTCGTCGATTGATCACGGACCGCCACACTACACCTGCCGCATCGAGCCGGGGACGCGAACCGGATTTGGTGCGTGGAAGAAGATGGGCGACAAGCTCCCACCGGGAGATCGGGTCAGTCCTCGACGAACGTACGCAGGCGCTCGAGTGCGTCGTCCCACTGGGCAGAGATCCGCTCGAGATACGCGTGGGCGGCGTCGAGGCGCGCGGGCTCGAGCTCGCAGATCCGTTCGCGGCCGGAGCGCGTGGTGCGGACCAGTCCCGCCTCGACGAGAACGTCCACGTGCTTGGTGATCGCCTGGCGGGTGACGGCCGCCTTCGTGCCGAGCTGGGACAGCGATGCTGGGCCCCCCGACGCGAGCCGGATCAGCAACTCGAGCCGGGTCTCGTCGCCGAGCGCGGCGAACAGCGGGGCGGCGTCGCGGACCTGGGCGTGCCCGATCGACTCAGGTCTCGACATGGCGCCGGATGTTGTCGAGCTGCGCGGTCCAGCCGTCGCCGTTCATCCGGAACGCCTCGGCGCGCCGGGCCGCGGGCAAGCGGTCGAAGCCGGACTCGACGATGGTCAGCTGCGTTCCACCGGCCACCTCCTCGAGCGTGAGCTCCACGAGGGTCGTCGGTTCGGGCGCGTAATCGACCGCGGGATCCACCGCCGCGGGATGCCAGCGCATCGCGAACGTGTGCTCGGGCTCGAGCTTCTCGACCACGGCCTCGAACGTCAGGTGCGTGAAGCCGGGGTGCGTGATCTTGCCCTTGATCGGCTGGCCGAGCGCGAATTCGCTCTCGAGCTTGACGCCGAACCAGCTGCCAAACTCCTCGGCACGCGTGAGTGCGCGCCACACCCGGGCACGGGGGGCACGCAGCGTGATCTGCTTCTCGATTCGATCGGTCTCGCTCATGGGCAACCTCCTGGTTGCAGATTACCCAGTCCTGCTCGATGCGCAACCCCTGAGTTGCCTTTTAGCTGCCCAGGAACGTTCCGTGGAACGTGATCGGGATCTGGTGATCGAACCACGCACGCGCGATCGGGCCATCGAGGCGCTTCGCGTCGTACACCGCGACGCACGCGCGATCGGAGGTCTCGTCATGGCACAGCGCAAGGAGCCAGCCATCGTCCTCGGCGATGGCACCCGGACGCGCGACGAACAGTGGCTCGGTGGAGACGTCCTCGCCGGAGGGCCGGGTGCTCAGGCGCCCGGTCGCGTGGTCGAGCTTGCCGATCGCGTTGTCACCGAGCGCGAAGTAACTGAGGCCGTGCTCCCTGCCCTCGCGCCCGGGCGCGACCGTCGGAAACTCGCAGCTGTCGTCGAACAGCGGCTCGGAGCGCAGCGTCCGCGTGGCCAGCGAGATCGTGGCTCGGTGAGCCTGGCCCCCGGACAGCGCCGGAGGATTGTCGCCGCGTGCGTACGCACCGATCGCGTAGAACGAGTCGAAGGACGGGTACCGCACGTAGTCGATCACCAGCTCGCCGCCGCGATCGAACGCGTTCGTGAAGTGCCACTGGTAGAACGCGTCGGTCGTGAACCGGACGACCTCGTCGGGGCGGTCGATCGGGACACAGATGATCTCGGTGCCGAGCTCCGGGCGCCAGCAGAACAGGTCGTCGAACCGGCCGAGCTGGAGCAGCATGCGCGGGACGTGTACTCGCGAGGGAGGCACGAAGAAGATCAGGTGGGTGTCGGTGGCGATGAAGTCGTGCAGCATCGCCGGACCCTGGAGCGCGAGCGAGCCGATCCGGCGCGCGGCGCCCTGGTCTGGGAGCTCGTACATGTGCAGGCGCGTCGTCTTGCCGTACTCGAGCCCGAAGTTGTAGCTCGCCGCCCGCGACGCGACCCGGTGCGGGTGCGCCGAGAACGCGCCCACGATCATGCCGCCCAGGTCGGTCTCGCCGATCATCTCGAGGTCCTGCGGATCGAGCTCGGTCGGCTTCGCCCCCTCCATCATGCCGAACAGCCGGCCCTGCCAGATCATCACGCTGGTGTTCGCGGTGTTCTTGAACCGACCGCGCAGCATGTTCGCGAACCGCCGCCGCCACGACAGGGAGAACCCGTACTTGAGCTCGCCGGCCGCGCGCTCGGCGAGCAGCCCCGCCGTCTGGGTCACACGGGACGCACCGAGCACGCCACCGTCCCCGAACCGGACCGCCGTGACCGCGCCGTCGCCTTCGAACGGGTGGCTGTAGCGCTTCCCGAACTGGCCGAACAGCCCGGGGCCATTGCGGTACAGCGTTCCACGAAGCTCCGCCGGCATCGCGCCTTCGACCGCGAGTGGCTCGAACCCGTGCTCGCGAGCTAGATCGTCGCGCCACAGTCGCGCGCGGAGGGCGGGAGATGGGATGGCGTCGACGCCACGTGGGGAGATTGCTGCGACCATGACGGGCTCCGATGTAAACGGTGTACACAT
>JBBJLY010000415.1:0-5193 GCA_037720695.1 Kofleriaceae bacterium
GGACGTGCGCGTGACCTCGCCCGGATCACCGTGCAGGAACACGTCCACCGCGACCAGGCCGACCACGATCGCGCCGACGATCAACGCGAGCCACGCGGACTGCAGCGCCACCACGGCAACGATCCCGACGACCAGGGTGGCGACGATCACGCCGAAGCGACCGAGGCCATCGCGTGGAGATTGGCTCACGCCAGATCCGTACGTCGCCTGCACGTGAGGCGCAGGCGCGTTCACGTGGATCTCACCCCGGGCGCTTGAGACGCGGCGCGATGATGTCCGCCGTCAGCGGATCGGCGCGCGGCGAGCGCTGCGCGATGTCGATCGTGATGGTCAGCGTCGGCGTCTGGCTGGTCTCGGTCTGGGAGGCCTGCTGCGCGCGAAACCGGGTCCAGAACTCCTTCGCGTGCGAGCGGTCCCAGTCGGCCCCGACGGGTATGGCAGCGAGCGCCTCGGCGAGCGCGGTGGCAGACGGATAGCGATCGGTGGGGTTCTTCGCGAGGCACTTCATCACGATCGCCTCGAGCGCCGGCGGGATGTGATGGGCCACGACCTGGGACGGTGGGATCGGCGCCGCCGTGACGTGCTGGATGCAGACGTCGACGTGGGTCTTGCCCTCGAACACGCGCCGACCGGTGAGCAGGTAGTATCCGACCGCGCCGAGCGCGTAGAGATCGACCGCTGGCCCGATGCGATCCGGATCCGTGATCGCTTCCGGCGCGACGTAGGCCGGCGTCCCGAGGATGACCTGGCTCGACGCAGTGGTGTCGCGCGTGATCTCCTTGACCAGCCCGAAGTCGACGACCTTCGCGAAGTCGGGCACGCCGCCGCGCTCGCACAGGATGATGTTGGCTGGCTTGACGTCGCGATGGATCATGCCGGCGTCGTGCGCCTCCTGCAACGCGCCGCACACCTGGTGGAGGATGTGCGCGACGCGCCCCGCCGGCTGTGGGCCGTGCTTGCGAACGAGCTGTTCGAGATCCAGCCCGGCGAGGTACTCCATCGCGTAGTAGAGGACGCCGTCGTGGTTACGACCGTAGTCGAACACGGCGACCGTGTTGGGGTGCGTGAGCTGACTCATCAGCTGCACCTCGCGTTCGAACCTGTCGAGCGTCTCCGCGCCGACGCGATCGGGATGGATCAACTTGATCGCGGTCGGCCGGCGGAGCAGGGCGTGGCTCGCGCGATGGACCGCACCCATTCCGCCTTCGCCGATCCGGCGCTCGAGGGTGTACTGGCCGAGCTGCATCGCCTCGCTGACCTTGCCGCGCAGCTCGTAGATGATGCTCGAGCCGGTGGTCGCGAGCAGGATCGCGACCACGCTGAACACGATGTCACCACCGACGAAGGCGGGCCCGGGCAGCTCCTGCGTGGTGGTCACGCCGAGCCAGATCGCCGCGATCGTCATCGGCACGAAGGTCGCGATCGAGGTCGCGAGCGTACGCATGCCGGTGCTCGGCACGACGAGTGCGCGGGTGAACACCGTGAAGCAGCCGTAGACCAGCGATGCGTAGGCCGCTGGTCGGAGCTCGACCGCGAGCACCGCACTGCCCCCAAACGCGACGCCGATCGCGATCGCGTACATCATGTCGATCGCATACAGCGCCTCGACGCTCATCGCCTTGCGGACCAGCACGCCGCGCCAGATGAACGCCATGACCGCGAGTCCGACCACCGCGGCGCCGAAGATCAGCTCGTTCCTCGGCGGCGACAGCCCCGGATAGCGCAGGTACATGCTGCCGAGGAACACGCACAGCGTGACGAAGCTCCAGAACATCAGCTTCGTGAACAGCGTCAGCCGCGTCTGCAGATAGGCGCGGCCTTCGAGCGGAGACTGCACGATCTCTCGCAGCAGGCGCGCCTGGGCGACCAATCGCCGCGAGGGTCGCCCTGACTCGGCCATCCTTGCGAAGCTACTCGACTGTCTCGCGCAGCGCGTTCGATCACGCGCTTTTCACGTCGACGATGACCGTCGGTTTCCGGGTCCTGCCACCGGCAGTGATCGGCGATCACGCGTACCTCACGGCATGGCACTGGTCGGATCACGCGACCACGTCGCACAACGAGTGGGTGCAACGAGTTGTGGTCCTCGCGGTGCTGCTGATCTCGGCGGCGGCGCGAGCGGACGAGCCGGCGGACCGCGAACCGGTCGAGGACAGGCCAGTGCTGCGCACGCGCGAGGCGGCGCTCGCGCGAATCATGCGCGGACCGTTTCAGTCGTCGCGGCTGTTCTCCATGCCCTCGGCCGACACCGTCGGTCCGTACATGCTGACGTTCTCCGGCGACGCGAGCCTGCTGCAGAACCCGGGCGTGCTGACGTCGGCGGGCGTGCTCGCGATCGGCTTCGGTGACATCGCGCAGCTCGAGTATCGTCACACCTCCGCGATCAGCGTCACCGGGATCAACGCGCCGCTGCCCGCGGTCGGCGTCCAGCTAAAGGTCCCGATCCCGGCGCGCCCGAACGTACCCGCGTTCGGCATCGCCTTCCGACTCGGCGTGCCGCGCACCGAGGAATTCGGCGCGACCTCCGTCGAGGAGACCGTCACCGACTTCTACCTCGTGGGCCGGCTGCGATTCGAGGCCGCGCGATGGCTGACGCTGCACGGCGGCGCGCGGATCTCGAGCGCGAAGCTCGCGCTGGCGGGCGACCGCATGTTCGAGACCTCGCGCCGGCTCGTGTTGCCGACCGGCGGCTACGAGCTCGCGATGAACCCGACGGCAAAGATCATCGGCGAGATCGCGCTCGCGCCTCAGTTCATGTGGGAGCCGGGCAGCGCCGCCGATCCGGTGATCGACTACGGCCTGCTCGGACGGCTGGGGTTTCGCTGGTCGATCCTGCCGTCGGTCACGCTCGATGGCAGCCTCGGCTATCAGCTCGACGTCGCGAACGCGGCACCGGCCGATGGGCCGAGTGCGATCGTGCAATGGGACATCCGGCTCGGTGCCGAGGTGTTCGTCCCGTGGGGCGCGCTGGCCTGCCGCGCCGCCGGTGTGTTCTGTGACTAGCCCCGCGCCAGCAATCAAGGAGAAGCCATGAAGCGAGTCTGTATGCACATCACGACGATCGTCGCGGCGATCGCGGGGATCACCGCGACCGCGCGGGCCCAGCCACTGCCCGACGTGCCGATCCCATCCGAGGGCTCGGGGACCGAGGAGTCGCCGCCGCCGGTCGATCCCGATCCCGCGCCGCCGATCGGTCCGGAGCCTCCCGGGGGCACGACGGAGCGCCCGGCCGATCCGTATCAGCCGCCGCCGGTGCCCAAGCCGACCAAACCGCTGCCGCCGATCTTCCTGCCGGAGGCGCTCTCGATCCCGACCGGGTGGATGCTGCCTGCGGCGGTGATGTACTGGAAGTCAGCGGTCGACACTGGAGGCGGGGTGTCGTCGGACGTCCGGATCGGGCTCGGCGATGTCGCCGAGTTCGGGATCGAGACCACAGACGAGGTCCGGGTCCGGGACAACCTCGAGGACAAGCGGACCGATCGGATCCAGCCCTACGCCGTGGCGTCGTTCCGGCTCGGCGTCGCCGAGAACCGGCTGTTCGATCACCAGCCAGGCGTCACGCTCGGGTTTCGCAAGTCGTTCGAGCGCGACCACGGCGGGTTCAAGAGCCGGATCGCCGAGCTCACGCTGGTCGGTAGCTGGCACCTCGGCCGGCGCGCCGCGGTCCACGTCGGCGGCGCATTCTGGGATGCCTCGATGCAGAGCAACGTCGAAGGCTCGCCGGAGATCACGCTGCATGGGTTCGAGGGCTTCAACAGCCAGATCCGCGGGTTCGGCGGGATCGAGGTCCGGCCGATCGAGAAGTCGCTGATCATCGTCGATGTCGGGTGGGCGCCCGAGTTCTGTCCCGGCTGCACCGGCAACCGCCAGATCCGGCTGCGGCCCGTGCTGTCGTGGGGTGTGCGATCCGAGATCGCGCGGTGGTTCACGTTCGAGGCCGGCGTGCGCGTGCCCGAGATCGGAGACGCGAACCTGCTCGACGCGCAGATCTTCGGGCAGGCGATCTTCACGTCGTGGGCACTCCGTCGCGCGGTCGATAGTCTCAAGTAGCTCGTCCAGACAAACCCAACATGCGCCGCGCGCTTTCATGGCTCGTCACGGCAGCGATCGTCCCAGCGCTCTGGGTGCGCGCCGGTACCGCGAGCGCGGATCCGATCGCGAGTCGTGCGTTCACCGCGCCGACGGCATGGTTGCCGCCGGCGAACGTGATCGTCGCGTCGGCCGGGCTCGACATGCGCGAGCTGGTCGGGGACTCGCGGGTCGACGACAGCCTGATCGTGTCGGTCGGGCTCGGCGGCATCGCGGCGCTCGAGCTCGGCACCGACAGCGACATCCGCGCGTGCGTCGATTGCACCGTGCGCCCGGTCTCGACCTGGCTCGGGCGCGCGGGGTTCCGGATCGGCGCGCGCCAGGATGCCTGGTTTGCCGGCATGCCCGCGCTCGTGCTCGGCGCGCGCACCACGTACACGTCGCGCAGCCCGTTCGAGGACGCGCGGCTCGCCGAGATCTACGCGGTCGCGAGCCGGGTGCTCGGTCCGCTGCGCGCGCACCTCGGCGCAGCGATCTCGGATGCCAGTCACGGCGGCTCGACCGCCGACGGCGCGGACGATGTCGAGCAGGGCCCACGCCTGCGCCCGCTCGCCGGCCTTGAATGGACGCCCTCGCAGTACCCGAAGACCTCGCTGGTCGGGGATGTGGCCTGGATCCCCCGGCTCGAGGAGACCCGGATCGAGGTCGAGTGGGTGGCGAGCTGGGGCGTCCGCTACCAGGCGGTGGCATGGGCCTCGATCGAGCTGTTCGTGCGGCACCGGGAGGAGGGCGCCCTGGCCGACAGCGCGGTGCTGATGCGGGTCCACGGGGTGCTGGATCCGAATTCCGGTGGGTCGAAGCGATGAAAACCGTGACCTCCGGCAACCACGGGGATGAAACGGCATCGCTCGCGCCGCGCCCCACGCTACCTTGTGGGACCGGCCGGGCCCCTCGACCAGGAGTCCCATGCGTCTCGCCATCCTCGTCTGCTCGACCTCACTCCTGCCCGCGCTCGCCGGTGCCCAACCGGTGATTGCACCGGATCGCTGCGACGTCACGATCGCACGCGCTCCCGACGACGTCCGCGAGGTGATCGAGTCGTGGGTGCGGGCCGAGCCACGGTGCTCGGTGGCGCTCGAGGTCCGCGTCGTGCCAACCGATGGC
>JBBJLY010000416.1:0-5187 GCA_037720695.1 Kofleriaceae bacterium
CAGGGAACCGGCGCGCCATCACTGCCGATCACGCGCCCCGTGACCACGCCTGCCGCGCTGGCGGCAACCGGCGAGCCCCTGGTGCTGGTTGACGTCCGCGGCGACGTGATCACGACGCTGCCCGCGCTGGGTGCAGACCGTACGCACTGGACCGAGCTCGGCACGATCCCCGCGATCGCGGTCTCGGCCGTGATCGAATCGGAGGATCAAGGCTTCTGGCGGCATCGCGGGATCGACGGCGTCGGCATCGCGCGCGCGGTGTGGCTGAACCTGAAGGGCGGGCGCTACGGTGGCTCGACGCTGACGATGCAGCTCGCGCGCATGATGGTGTCGCCCGGCAAGGCGCGCACGGTCGGCGCGAAGGCACGCGAGATGCTGGTTGCCCTGCGCCTCGAGCGCAGCGTCGACAAGCGCACGATCCTCGAGCAGTGGATGAATCGCGCGTACTTCGGCAACGGCGCGTACGGGTTCGACGCCGCCGCGCGCCTGTACTTCGACAAGCCCGCGAGCGCGCTGTCCGACGGCGAGGCGATCGCGCTGGCGGTCATTCCCCGCGCCCCTACCTCGTACGATCCACTGAAGCATCCCGGCGCGCTGGAGCGGCGCCGCGACCACGTGCTCGAGCTCCTCGTCGCGCACGGCACGCTCACCGCCGAGGCGGCACACGCCGCCCGCACCACGCCGATCGCATTCGGCCGCCACCTGCCGGAGAACCACGCCCCGCACTTCACCGCGTTCGTCGCGGATCACGTCCCCGCGAAGGTGCGCGCTGCCGGCGGCCGCGTCCAGACCACGCTCGACCTCCAGCTCCAGCGCGTATTGCAGCGGCGGACCTCCGAACAGGTCGCGGCGCTGCGTCACCTGCATGTCCAGCAGGCAGGCGTCGTCGTGCTCGACACCGAGAGCTCGGAGATCCGCGCGATGGTCGGCTCGACGGGATGGAGCGATCCAGGGGGCCAGCTGAACTTGACGACCCGCCGCCGCCATCCCGGCTCGGCGCTCAAGCCGTTCGTGTACGCGACCTCGATCGAGCGCGGCGCATCCCCCGCGACGATCGCGTGGGACATCCGCGACGCCAGCGACAAGTATCGCGCGCCACACACGCCGGAGCACGGTCCGGTGCGCTACCGAGAGGCGCTCGCCAGCTCGTACAATTTTGCCGCGGTCGACGTGCTCGAGCAAGTCGGCGTGGAGCGCGTGATGACCGCGCTCCGCACGGCTGGCGTCGCCGGCCTCGATGGCTCGCCCGATGACTACGGGCTGCGGCTCGCGCTCGGCGCGCCGAAAGTGCGCCTGCTCGATCTCGCGGCGAGCTATGGATTCGTGGTCAAGAGCGGCTCGGTCGGGACACCGCGACCGATCGCCTACGTCACGTTGCCCGATGGCTCGCGCTGGACACCGCGCCGCGCACCCGAGCGCCGCGTGTTCTCACCCGCGACCTCGTGGATGGTGATGGACAGGCTCGCCGATCCCGAGGCGAGGCGACCCGGGTTCGGCATGGAGCTACCACTCGATCTGCCGTTCCCGATCGCGGCGAAGACCGGCACCGCGCGCGGGTTCGCCGACACCTGGGCGATCGGTGCGACCCGCGAGGTGATCGTCGGCGCGTGGGTCGGTGCGATCGACGGTGCGCCGACGCAAGGGATCGTCGCGATGGATGCCGCGGCCCCGCTCGTGCGCGACGCGATGCTCGCGGTGGCGAACGGACGCCAGCTGACGCTCGCGCCACGTCCGTCCGAGGTCCAGTCGATCGAGGTCTGCGCGACCTCCGGCATGTTACCGAGCGAGTACTGCCCGCGGATCCGTGACTACGCGCACCGTGGGCGCGCACCGACCCAGCGTGATACGTGGCACGACGGGATCACCGGGGTCGTCCGGTATCCAGCGCGGGCGAACGGCTGGCTCGTGCGAACCCGTGACCGCGCCCTTGTCAGGCGTTAACCGTTTGACATCCAGGTTCGCGCTGTAGAGTGCGCCGGATGCCACGGATCGTCAGCCTCGCCGCCGGGTTCGCCGGGTTGGTCCTCGCGGCGTACCTGATCGTGTTCCAGCGTGCGCAGGGCCCAGCCGGCCTCGAGACGCCACTACCGGACGGCATGCTGTTCGGGATCGCGATCGGCATGATCGCGCTGCTGCTGCTGTGGACCGCGCAGTCGCGCGACGTCGACCCGGGCGCCAGCATCTGATGAACCTCGACCCGTGGGGCGCGGAGGAACGGCAGATAATCGGTGGCGAGCTGCAGCTCGCGTGCGTCGTCGAGCCCATCACCGTCGCGGTCGACGAACGCGGATCCATCAGATGATGCGTCGGGCATGCTGGCGTCGAGCCCGTCATCGACTGCCGCGCGCGAGCCGCCCCCGAAGGTGACGAGGACAAGCGCGAGCACCCTCCTCATCGCGCCGACTGTAGGAAGTCCACCGTCCGACCTCAAGCGCCGTCACGTGCGGTCACGGATTTGTAACGCGCGTCGGCTCGATGCCGCGGGGCGAGATCCGCGGGGAGCTCGCGAGCAGCCCGTCGACCACGCCGAGCGCGGTCTCGGTCAGGTCGGCGAACGCATCCGGTCCGACGACATCACGCGCGGCGGGGTAGATGATGACGAGCCCGTCGATCAGCTCGACCACGAGGTCGCGGCGACCGACCTGATCGAGTGTCTTGCCGAGCCCCGCAGACAGCAACTCGGCCAGCCGCGCCGGATCTTTGCCGTACGCGCGCCAGGCGGTCGACAGCCCGACCGCGAGCGGCTGCGGCGGCAGCGGATGGCGGAGCTCGGCAGCGTACGAACGCTTGAGCCCGAGTCCGTCGCGCGCGACCTTTGCGATGTGGGTGCCGCGCTCGAGCAGGTCGTCGTCGACCAGCTCGTCGCCGCGACCGGCGCGCTTCAACACGTAATGCGGAAACGCGCGATCGATCTCGCACACGACGACGCTCACCATCCCGCCGATCCGGAACGGTGGCTCGACCGGGAGCCATGCCCACTCGCCGCGATGATCACGCAGCGTGGCAAGATCGAACGCCGTGACGTCGACGTCCTCGGCGCCGCGCGGCATCACGCCGTGGACGACCCGGCGCTCGAAGCCACCGTCGGCGAGCGTCCACAGCGCCGAGCGCTGCAGCGCCTGCGGCAGGTGCGTGAGGTCGCGCACCGGGACCAGACCCGACGCGTCGCCCGCGGCCTCCTGGCTGCGCCGGCGAACCGCACCGCGTGCCACCAGGTACGCGACGCCCGCCGCGAGTCCACCGTAGAGGTACCAGACGCTCACCGCCGCAACCCTAGCACCCGGGAGCGTATTCAGCTGGCGCGGGCGAGCGCGTCGCGCGCGACCCGGGCCTCGTGCGCGAGCAACCACTGCTTCGCCGGGAGCCCGCCGGCGTAGCCCGTGAGCTCACCACTCGCCGCGATCACGCGATGGCAGGGCACGATGATCGAGATCGGGTTTCTTCCGTTCGCGGTTCCGACTGCGCGACTCGCCGACGGGCGACCGATCGCGTGGGCGAGCGCGCCGTAGCTCCAGGTCTCACCATACGAGATCGTCGTCAGCGCATGCCACACGCGCTCCTGAAAGCCGGTGCCGCGCGGCGCGATCGGGAGCTCGAACACGCGACGCTCACCGGCGAAGTACTCCGCCAGCTGGGTCGCGACGCGCGCGAGCAGCGGCGATGTGCCGGGTGACGCGTCGGGTGCGGCCTGGGCGGGGAGATACAACCCCGCGAGCTCGGCGTGGCGCTCGACCAGCCGGAGCGGTCCGAGCGGCGAGTCGATGGTCAGCATCGTCATGGGCATCGTCGACATGAGGTTCTCCGAGTGAGGTCCACAGCTGGATCACGGCGTAGGAACGAAACGGGCGCCACGCTTCGGCGCGTTGCTCGGCGTCGCGCGGCGAGCCGCCGAGGGCCTTGCGGATGCCGAGGTCGGCGGCGGGAAATGCGTCGGGCAAGTGGAGCGCACGCATCGCGAGGTAGTGCGCGGTCCACGGCCCGATGCCCGCGAGCGCCGTCGCGTCGGTGACGAACCGATCGAGATCGAGCCCGTCGAGCCGCAGCGTCCCATCGGCGATCGCGACGGCGATTCCGTGCAGCGCCTCCGCTCGCGCGGTCGGCAGCCCGATCGCGCGGATCCGCGTCGGCCCGACCGCGACGATCTCTGCCGCAGTCGGAAACCGCACCGCGGGCCCGTCGTGCGGCGCCAGGAGCACCGTCCCGAAGGATGCCGCGAATCGTCCGGCGAGCGTCGTCGCGGCCGCGACCGAGACCTGCTGTCGAGCATCGCGCGGATCGCAGCCTCGAAGCCGTCGATCGCGCCGGGCACGCGCAGCCCCGGCCGCCGCGTGACCAGCCGTGCGAGTAACGGATCGCGCCCGAGCACCGCGCCGATCACGTCGGGACGCGCGTCGAGGTCGAACATCCGCCGTACCGCGCGACGGGCGGCATCACCACGGGATCAGCGTGGGATCGATCGTGAGCAAGAGCGCGTCGCGATCGCGCGCCTTGCGGACCTCGATCGTGCCGATCACGCCGGCGAGGTTGACGACGCGCGCGTAGCGGCCATCCGTCACCCGCTCGACGCCCGGGATCGCCCGCACGCAGAGAAACCCGATCAGGGCGTCCCAGTCGTACGGCGCGCGATAGTCGAGTCGCAGCTCGAGTCGGCCGCCGGGTGCGCTCGCGGGGTTCGCGACATGCTTGCGGCGCAGCGCCCGGGTGCGCTGCCCATGATGTCCGCGAACACCGCGTTGAACCGCCGCACGCTGCCGTAGCCAGCAGCGAATGCGATCTCGGTCCGCGAGCGCGCGGTGTCCGGGAGCAGCTGCGTCGCGAGCGCCAGCCGGCGGGTCTGCGCGAGCGCGACCGGCGTGACCCCGAGCTTCGCCTCGACCGCACGCCGGAGGTGGCGAGCGGTGACGCCGAGCTCCGCCGCGAGGTCCTCGACCGAGCCGTCGTTGAGTGCGCCCTCGCCGATCCGCGCGGCCGCGGTCGCGACGAGGCGATCGACGGCGTCGACCTCGGCGTGACCGGGGGCCAGCTCGGGTCGGCACCGGAAGCACGCCCGGAACCCTGCAGCCTCGGCGCGCGCGGGAGACTCGTAGAACGAGCAGCGCGTACGCCTGGGCGTGCGTGCCGGGCACACCGGTCGGCAGTAGATCCCGGTCGTCGAAACGCCGACGAAGAACACGCCGTCGAACCGGC
>JBBJLY010000181.1:0-17484 GCA_037720695.1 Kofleriaceae bacterium
GATCAGCCGGTGAGCCCTCGCAAGCTCGTGGAGCTTGTAGGCAACGCTGCCCGCGCGCCAATTCCTCTGCGACTTTGCGAGATCGGTGACGCTGACGCTGACGTCGTCGTAGATCGTCAATTTGGTCTTGGCGAAACTTAACGGCTTGGTGGGCCCATCGAGATGGAACGCGAGATCCTGAATATCTTGTGCGCCGAGGCATTCGAGCTCGTCCCACGAGTAGGAGTCATCGCTGTGCTTCTTCAATGCGACGCTGAGCGCACTGCGAATCGGGTCGGCATGGGCGTCGGTGAGCCACGTCGTCGCCTTCATGGTCACCTCGACGATGCGCGCTGTCCGGAATCGTCGCACAGCCGGCAGACTTTCGTCGCAGACAACTTCGCGCAGGCGCTTCGAGTAGCCGCCCTTCACCAGCGCCTCAAGGATCGCGACGCAACGATTTGGCTCGGAGTCGCAGAACCGCGACAGTCCGAGGTTGACAACAATCCCCATGTCCGCTGCAGTCTATCGTGCGTGGGACAGTTCGTGGAAGGTTGGCGATCGCCGAGGTCTGCCGCGGACCCTTCAGCGCTTTACGCTACGTGGGGATCTTGCGCCGCCGCGCCCAACGAGACAAGGCACCGTGTGTAATGCCCAGCCGCTCGGCTCCGGCCGTAACTCCCCAGTTTCGCAGCGCCACGAGGCGATACGTGACCTCTTCGATCTCCTCGAGCGTCCTGATTCCGCTTGCCCGGACCCACTTGAGATCGTGCTGACGAAACCCAAGCTCGGCGGCATCGAGCACGGTGACAGCGTCGCGGCCGTACGCTTCAAGCAGCTGCTCCATCTCGTCACCTCTCTCGGCAAGCGGCGGGATCCAGAGCGTGGCGACGCGTGGCACGATCGTCGCGACCTCGGCCGAAGATTCCGCTGTGCGCGCACACACAATCAATCGGACTCGGGTCTCGGGCAGGCGCAGGCTCGCTACTACCTCGCGAAGATCCGGTGGCAGCGCGTCCGCGTCAAAACAGAGGACTCCGCTCACTGCACGCTCGGCGGCATGTATGCCCATCTCGTCGCCCTTACGAAGGACGAACGGACGTTCCGGCCCCAGAACGAGGTGATGAAGCCGGCGGGCAGCCCCTACCAGAGAACCTTCGCCGCGAAGGATCAAGCCGGTACGAAGGTTCGCCATGTCTCGGACTACGCCAAGCGCGCGATCGACGTCGGCCAGGCATCGGAGCGACCATCCGAGCACGCGGCGAAGCAGTGCGTGCAACTCGATCGAGCGAGCGCTCTCGGCGATCATCGCGATGCCCCCAAGCTCGATCTCGGCTCCCGGAGAGAGCGAAAACGCGCGCGTTGCTTCTCCATCGTGACGGATGCCGTTCGTGCTTCCGAGGTCTCGCACGAGCCAGGTATCTCCCTCTCGATGAAGGACGGCGTGACGCCGCGACACGCGCCCGCTTGGATCGTCGAGTTGAATGGTGCACTCAGGCGAGGCCCCGACAACCCACTGTCTCGCGGACGAGAGATCGAAGGCGCGTTCCGAGCCGAGGAGACGAAGGCGAACGACCAGATCGTTGATCGCCCAACCCGTCCCGGTGGGATCGGCGTTCGTGGATGGGTCCGCCACGAAGAGCATCCTACCGCCGGATGCCGCATCGGCCGTGCCACGCTACGATTTCGATCGTGTTCGTGCACTCGGACCACGTTTCGGTGGTTGACGTCACATTCGACCGAGCTCGAGCGGTACCGGTGGCGTCGAGCTTGCGTTCCGCTGACAATGGCGGCTGATGGCTGAGCAGTGAAGAAAGGCCGACAGATCCATGACTTACGCACACTGGGATCGCCCGTGACTGGCTGCACGTCGCGGGCTTTCAGAGCTTTGACGGCCAGCAACTTTCGGCGACCATTGCGACGGCCTTGAGGAGATACCCATGCGTCTGATTTTGAGTGCCTGCTTGTCGTTGCTGTTGGCGGCGTGCCCCGGGCGCGAAAATGTCCCCTGCATTGAAAACACCGACTGCGATCTCAGCACCGGAGGTGTTTGCTCGATGGCGGCGACCGGCAACAAGTGGTGCGCCTACCCCGACCCGGAATGCGAGAGCGGCTACCGCTACTCCGATCAAGATGTCGGCGACGGCGTGGGCGGGGTCTGTACGCCTGAGAACTCCTTCAGACACAGGCTGACCGTCTCGATCGGCGGCAACGGATCCGGAAGCATCACGTCCGAGCCACCGGGCCTCGTGTGCGTCTCGGAAACATGTAACGGCGACTTCGATCCCGGCACGTTGGTGCAACTCTCGCCCGTGCCTACGAGCGGATCGTTCCTCGGGTGGGGAGACGAATGCAGTGGCCGAGGTGCCTGCGCTGTGACGATGGATCAGGATCGCGCCGTCGCGGCACTGTTCGGAATGCCAGGCGAAGCGCTATGGGCCACGCCATTTAGCGGGCCGAGTGAAGAATTCGGCGCCGGCATCGCAATGGACGGAGAGGGGAACCTGCTCGCCGTGGGCATATTTGCCGGTTCGATTAGTGTGGGGGGCTTCACGCTAACAAGCGCTGGCGTCTTCGATATTTATGTAGCCAAGCTGTCCGCCTCGACTGGCGATGTACTTTGGGCGAAGCAATTCGGCGGCGCAGCCAGTGACGCAGGCCGCGGTGTAGCGGTCGATGCCGCGAACAATGTGTACGTCATTGGTCAGTTTCGAGGAAACGTAGATTTTGGTGGCGGTCCACTCGTAAGCGCGTCGAATACAGACGACGTATTCGTGCTGAAATTGACACCTGACGGCAACTTCGCCTGGGCTCGTGCGATCGGAGGAGCGGGAATTGATACCGGGGACGGCATTTCCGTCCGCGGTAACTCGGTCGTCGCCGCCGGGACCTATTCAGGCTCAATGTCGGTCGGAGCGACGACGGTAACGAGCGCAGGGTCAGTGGACGTCTTTGCCATCTCGTTGACTACCGACGGCGGCGACACGTGGCTCAAGTCGTATGGGGGCACGGAAGCCGACGTTGCATCGGGTATCGCGATTGATGGCGTGGACAACATTGTGATCACCGGCCGGTTTAAAGGGACCGTCAACTATGGGGGCGGCCCCCTAGTGAGCGCTGGCAACTTCGATGCGTTTCTTCTAAAGATCAGCGGCGGGACAGGAGCCCACTTGATGTCGCGGCGTTTTGGTTCCGCTGCATACGACGAGGGCTCCGCGATCACCGTGGACTCCGCGGCCAATATTTTACTGGTTGGAACCTTTCGCGAAACTGTGGACTTCGGCCAGGGCCCCGTGACCGCCAGTAGCCCTGGTCATCCGGATATTTTCTTGGCGAAGTACAGTCAGGCCGGCTCGTGTCTTTGGGCCAAGGCCTTCGGCGGAGGAATGCCGGGCGCGACGGCTCGAAAAGGGAACGGGGTTGCCGTGAATGGCGCAGGCGACGTCGCAATCGCTGGCGCATTTGACGGCTCGATGACGTTCGGTGGCGCCGTCCTATCCTCCGCAAGCGAGTTTGGCACTGATCTGTTTGCAGCCCGCTTCGCGGGTGCCGACGGCGCGCACCTCAACTCGATTCGCGCTGGTGGCATGGATGTCGAGAATGCCAGTGGGATCGCGCACGCGGCTGACGGTCGATTCTTCGTCACTGGGTCATTCTCCGGCTTCGCTGATTTTGGTGGCGAAGCGCTCACCTCAGCTGGCGGGCACGACGCGTACGTACTTGCGCTTGCGCCGTTGTAGGAGCGGACAATATGCGGACGACCTTCGCACGCGCTTCGGTCGTACTGGCCGCTGCGTTTATTCTGTCAATTGGTGATGCCGCGGCCGATCCGTTCGGCAAGCCATCCAACGTGGAAGCAACCGAGAAATTGAACCTCGGGACTCGTCTCTACCGAGTTCGTGAGTTCGAGAAGGCAATCGAGGAATACAAGGCGGGTGCTCTCAAGGAAGACGCGCCAGCGTTTCACTATAACCTCGGTCAATGCTATCGCCTGCTAGGGCGCTACGACGAAGCGATCTGGCACTACGAACGATTCCTGAGTCGTCATGCGCGCAAGACAACGCCGAAGATTGTGGTGATCGTGGAAGGCTTCATCAATGACATGAAGGCCGAACTGAACAAGAAGGTGATGACACGGCCACCCGTCGAACCTGCTCCAGACCCTCAGACAGCCGCGACCGAACCAGCTCAGGTGACACCAACGGTCGTGACCGTGGTCGATCCTGCATCCCCCTGGTACTCCGACGGTGTGGGCTGGGGACTTGCGGGCACAGGCCTGGCGAGCTCCGGGATTGCGATGGGGTTGCTAGTGAGTGCGCAGGGTCTAGACGAGGACGCGAATCGCGAGACGCGACAGGAGATCAAGGAAGCGCTGCACGAGCGAGCAGACTCTCGCCGCCTCATCGGGGCGGTTGTGGGTATCGGAGGTGGAGCATTGCTGATGACGGGAATCATCAAGCTCGCCATCGCCCCGAAAGCTCGCGAGCGCACGGTTCAGACTTCTCTGGGCATTGGAGCAACGCGCAACGGGATTGCAATCGTCGGTCGCTTCTGAGGATGGAATGATCGGGACAAAGGTCGGGAACCTCACGATCAAGAGCAAGCTCGGCGAGGGTGGGATGGGTGTCGTCTATCTCGGCGAGCACGGGGTCATTCGTAAGCAGTGCGCCATCAAGGTACTGCTTCCCGAATGGACGCAGAATTCGATGATCGTCCAGCGATTCACGAACGAGGCAATCGCAACGGCATCGATCAAGCACCGGAATATCGTCGACATCATTGATTGCGGTCAGTTTGCGGATGGAGCTTGGTACATCGTCATGGAGTACCTGGAGGGGGCCACGCTGGGGCGGTTCTGCTCCTCGCAGGGAGGCCCCATCTCGATGCACCTCGCTATCGAGCTCCTCGCGCAAGTCGCGAACGGCCTCGAAGCGGCGCACAAGAAGAACATCATCCATCGCGACCTCAAGCCCGAGAACATCTTCTTGGTCTCGGAGCCCGGGATTCCCCATCTCGTCAAGATCCTCGACTGGGGGATCTCGAAGCTAGGGGAGCGTGAAGGCGGAGCCGTGACCCGCACGGGCATGATGGCCGGGACGCCGGCATATATGGCGCCCGAACAGATGCGCGACCTGCGCCAGGTCGACCGGCGCACGGATGTCTACGCGCTCGGCGTGATCGCCTACCAGATGATCACGGGGGGATGGCTTCCTTATCAAAAGCCGGACGCGCCAGAAGAGTTTGCGAACATGTCTGCGCCCGCGATTCACCTGTTGCAGATGACGGAGGCGGCAGTAGATCCGCGTCGACGCTTCGCGGGGGTTTCTGATGGATGGGCGAATGCGATCCTCGCCGCGATCCATCCCGACCCTGCGCGGCGACCGCAGACCGCCCGTGCCTTCGCGCTCATGCTCGCCGAAGCGACGCCAGGTGATGGCTACGTGGAGAGTGGCACCGAGATCGTCAGGGTGTTTGCAAAGGAGCTGCTCGAGATCGGGAACATGCTTGAGACCGTCCGGGCTCCCAAGCCTGCGGGAAAAGAGATGCGGAGTCGGGCGGCATCGAGGTACCAGCTCGAGGCACGTCTCGGCGAAGGCGGCATGGCTGAAGTGTTTCGCGCCGTCATGAGCGGTGCGGAGGGCTTCTCGCGAATCGTCGCCGTGAAGCGCGTCCTGCCTGGCTTCGCATCCGTGCCCCAGTTCGCGTCGATGTTCGTCGACGAGGCGAAGATCGCGTCAGCGCTCGAGCATCCGAACATCGTCTCCGTGATCGATTTCGACCGCGATGACGAAGGGCGATTGTTCCTGGTGATGGAGTACGTAGACGGTCGAGACCTCGCTAGCCTCGCCTCGACCGGTCGCCTTCCGTTCTCGGCGACAATCTTCGTGGTCAGTGAGGTCTTGCGCGGATTGGGGTACGCGCACCACCGGCCTGAGCCGGATGGACCACGTGGTGTGATCCATCGAGACGTGTCGCCCCAGAACGTTCTGCTGTCGTGGGGCGGAGCCGTGAAGGTCTCCGATTTCGGGATTGCCAAGGCTCGCGAAGCGAGCCAGGCCACGGCATCGACGATCATAAAGGGCAAGTCTCAGTACATGTCTCCTGAGCAAGCAAATGGGGAGGCGCTAGACGGGCGGTCCGATCTGTTTGCCGTTGGGATCATGCTCTGGGAGCTGCTGACGGGACAGCGCCTTTTCAGCGGCACAGCCAAGGAGAATGTGTTTCAGGTCATGTATCGACCCATCCCCCGCCCGAGCGAGGTGTGTCCCGACGTCGGACCAGACCTCGACGCGGTGGTGATGCGTCTCCTCGAACGCGAGCCGTCCGCCCGATACGCGACGGCCGAGCTAGCGGTCGAGGATCTCGCCCGCTGCATGAACGCCCCCCGCAATGGGCGCAGCGAGCTGTCGCGCCTTCTCGCGGAACGGTTCCCCAACGCCGCTCGTGCGTCGCGGCCTCAGCTATCAGCTCCCAGCGAAAGCGGAGCGCCGCGACCTCCAGGAAACGTCACCGTTCGCGATCGGCCGCCCGGATCAAGCCAACCGGCTCGCGATGCGGGACAGCGGGTTGTGAGTCCGGCGCCCCCCCCGCCGCCGTGGCCACCAGGGACGACCCTAGGGCACGCCGCGAGCCAGCCCGTAGGTCCGACGGCGCATCGGAGGTCACGCTGGCCGTGGATCATAGGCGCTGCCGGGCTCTCGATGGGTGTGGTCGTGACCGTCGCCGTTGTGGCCAGCGCTCCAGTCGCCGTTCCGCGTGCCGCCCTACCCGCTTCGGCGGACGGCAGCGTACAGCCGGCAACGACGAACATGACCACCTTGACGATCATAAGCGAACCCGCAGGGGCATCCGTGCGGCTTGATGGGGTGGAGAGGGGTCGCGCGCCAACGTCCGTGCAGGTCGTCCGCGGCCGCCAAGTTGGCTTGGACGTTTCGCACGATGGGTACCAACCCACCACTCAAGTCGTGACCCCAGATCGTGAAGCTCAGACGGTCACGGTCGCTCTCCGACCAGTTGAAGCTCAGGTCGTCAGCCACGACGCGGGAGTGACGCCTCTGGATGCCGCACCGGGTGAGGTAGCGGCCGAGATTCGCACCACGAGGTCGAAGCAACAGCCCAAGAAACGCCCAGCTGGGCGCACTCGAGTGGACTCAAAGAGCACGGAACCCGGCTTCGACCCCAACGATGCAGTGGGCGAGTGACGAGTGTTCGTGCAGCGGAAAGATGTTCGGGCAACGTCCCGGATCGTAGCCGGCGCTAGCCTGCCGACGATCCAACTCGTCGTGATCCTCGATACCGAACCGATCGAAGGGGTCAACTTTGAGTTCGAGAACAACGACCTCGCCGAGCTACTTATTGAGGCAGGGTACGGAACCCTGCGCGTAGCCATCACCGACATTCAGGTAGGCGAACTACGTGCCCACGTAAACGAACAGGTCAAAGAGGTCAAGTCCGTCGCGAAAGCGTTGGTGGCGGGCGCGGGAAAGAAGCGCGTGACTTCTCACTCTGCATCGAAAGAGACGGATGGAGTACCGCTGCCACGACTTCTCGCAAACGGAGCCATCCGGCAGACGCTTGCTCAAGTCGGCCAAGCGGCGGACCGCGTGAAGGTGTCGCTTGAAGAGTTCCTCAAGGAGGAGTTCCTCGACGTCATCAAGACAGACGACATCAACGCGTCCCGAATAGTTCCCAATTATTTCGCGGGCCGCCCTCCCTTTGGTCCTGGGCGAAAGAAGGACGAGTTTCCCGATGCGATCGCCATCGAGGCCATCAAGGACTTCGCAGCCGCTGCATCGCCTGATCTTGAGATTCATGTCATCAGCGGCGACGGCGACTGGTTCAACTCGCTGCATGGTCGCTCAGACCTAACGTTTCATTCGCGGGTAGCGGACGCGCTTCAATACATCCGCAAGCTCGAAAACGTCGCAGATGCACTGGAGGCACTCCTCGTAAAGAAGGAGACCCACCTCAACGAACTCATTTCCGACGAATTCCCCGGTCTAGAGTTCTCGCTCGAGGATGATTGGAACGCGGACGTTGCCGACGTCGAAGTACTTGCCTCGAACATCACAGACGTCACCGTGATCGCATCAGTCAACCGTCGCGCAACAGTAAACTTCCGGTACGAAGTACACTTCACTGCGGACGTCACGTACACCGACCACGAATTCTCAGTCTGGGATAGCGAAGAAGGCGACTACGGGTTCCAGTCGATCGAGAGCGCCAAGCTCGAGACTCGAATGAGACTGCAAGGTTCCGTGCAGGTCGTCATCAGCAAGGGCATGAACGACCTGGAGGAGGTCGAGGAGCTGTCCTTGAGCCCGGGTGCGATCTCGCTTTCATTCGAGACTGCAGAGAAGGTTACACAACGGCACGAAGACACCGACGGACCGGAGCACTGACGGGACTACGAAGTGCGCCCCATCGGCTTCAAGATGCGACCGCTGATAGCGATCAAAGTGTGGGGCAAACTGGACAGCGCCGGTTGCAGCGTGGACGATTCCTCGCTGGTCGCGAAGATGATCTGTTGACCGAACTCTCCGGCGCGCGAGGCTCGCTTCAGGAAGCTAGCGAAGCTCACGCGCGACGCTGACTGTTGCCGTGGTTCGTCCAGGATGAGAAGTCCCGGATGCTTGGTCTTCTGGACGCGGGCCACCTCCAGCATTCCGTTGAGGTAGGCCCAGATGGATCTGATCATGTCGCTCGCGGATAGGTCAAACCCGAGATCGAACCCCTCATACTCAGGCCGATACGATGTCCGAGAGATTCGAAGCGCAGACGGGGCGATGCTCTTGAAGTCGTATTCGACCAGCTGCTCAACGAAAGAACGTTCCAACGCGTCGAGCTTCTTCTCATCGCCAGGCGACAGTCCCTTCGGCTCGCTCTTCAGTTCCGCCAGTTCGCGCCAAACGACGGCAAGTTCAGCGAAACGGGCTGCAAGGCGCTCCGCCGCCTCGACTTGCTCGCGCAACATGCGGATGCGTTGCTCGAGGTGAAGCCGAGCTCGAATTGCGGCCTCGGAAGGTGCTCGGCCGTCTGAGGTGAGCGCACGGCGCTGCGAACGCACCTTGCCTCGAAACTCATCGAGCTTCTCGCGAACGACCCGCAGCCGCGCCTCGCGCACGGCGATGACTCGTTGCGCGTCGGCCCGCATCGCTTCAAAGGTGCCGATCTGCTCGTCGACAAGTTGAACGTTTTCCTCGATGGACAGCGTTTGCGATTTTTGGACGAGTAGCGTGTCATGAACATGCTGGCCACACGTGGGGCACGCATCTTTGCTCATCGACAGCTGCAGGTCAGAACCGAGGCTCTTCAGTCTGATGATGTCTTTGTTGTGCCGCAGATCCTCTCGCAACGCTTCGAGCCGAGCATCCAGCGCCCACAGTTGCGTTCGGTCCTGCTCGAGGTCTTGGGCGAGTCGCTCTGCAACCATCTCCAGACGCAACACGTCGCTCTCAGCGGAAGCCAGGCTTTCGGCAAGCTCTGCCGAGACCTGCTCAACGCGCGGAATCTCTTCCTCCTCCAGCTTCTTCAGCTCTCGACGTGCGTCCGCGAGCACTGGCTCGAGAGAAACCAGCTCGGAGTCACGGGAGATGAGAATCTGAGGCGGCGCTGCGGGTGGCCAATCGGCCACTGGTTGCCGGGGCAGATCACGTACGAGACCTCCCACCCGACGAGCAACGGCCCCGTACTCGTTGGCCACGTTCGTCCATTCGATCTTCGTCTCCGCCACCCGCTGCTCCAGCTTTTGACGCTCCATCTCCACTTTGAATTGCCGGAGGTCCAGAAGGAATTCGAGCGCCCGCTTTTGCGGCTCACGAATCCCGAAGTGAGTAGGCATGCGCGATTGGATGCCGCTCCATCCGTGCTTCTGCTCGATCATGAGCAAGGGGAAGATGCACTCGAGGTACAACGGACACGGCGACGCTTGGTGTCGCGTGACTGCTGGCAACTCCCATCCCAGAAACTTCGACAAGGCGAAATGAAAGCCGTCGGACCGTTGAGCTGCACCCTCGATGCGCACGAAGCGATCAAGCTGTCGATAGGCCCCGTTCGGATCGCTCAGTTTTCGGCCGTACCATGTCCTGATCAGCTTGTTGTTGACGCTGTCCGACTTCACCGTTCGCTGGGTCGTCAGGGCATCACCCGACGCATTTTCGATTTCGAGGAGGACGCTCGACTCGATCACGTTCCTCGAGAGGCCGTCGTCATCCTCGATGGTGTGCGTCATCGCGTGCGCCAGAGGAATCGCGTAGCTCGAACTCAACATGCCTTCTAGTCCGAGCGCATACAGGATTGCCTGCATACACGTGGACTTCCCCATTGTATTGCGCGCATGCAGGACGACAAGTCCCTTTTCGAACTTGAAATGACAGCCGAACAGACCATCGGCTGTCACAACCCGTAGCTCAAGCGCTCGGATGCGAAGCATCATAGGAGACTGTTCCACTGAAGGACGCGTTCGATGATTGTGGCGGTGACTTTCCGCCCGATTTTCCCGAAAAACGCCTTCTCCTCGGTGAACACGTCGGCAGCCTGCTCGATCTTCTCGGCGAACGCGGCACCGCGCGGAGCGAGCGAGATCCTATTGGACGCCCTGGTGATCAGCTGCTCACCGAGCGCAAAGTCCACCGCGCGGTTGAGGCTCGGCTCGATCCGCACAATCGGAAGTACGGGCGGTGCGTCGTCCAGCGCGGACAGAAATACCGCGCGATTTTGACCGTCGCGAAGAGCCCAGTTGAGAACATGGAGCTGGCGAAGCGTTGCGCTACTCCCCCAACAGTTACGAAGGATCATGCAGATCGATGCGAACTTCCAGACAGGGCGAAGGTCCCCGGCGACCGGCACCGGTCGAAGCGTGAAGCTGAACGGCACCCTAAAGACGTCAGCAAATTCGAATTCGATCGCGCTCATGATTCAACGTCCGGAAAATTGAGTTGGCACTCGAGCAACCAACTGACGGTTGCGGCGGTGGCGAGCAGTTCGGCTAGTGGCGGATCGAACCCCTTGATGCTCTCTTTGATCTCGCTTCGAAATTCCTCAATGGTGTCGGTCAGGGTTTCAGCCGAAGCTGCGTTGCGCGTGAGGCTCTTGATTGCGACGTATTCCGCGCGATTGCTGCGGAGCGCCACGAACGCCTCGTAAAGTTCCGGGTAGCTCCGCAATCGCGCAAGGGTGTCTTCCCCTTGCAAGTACTTCTTCAGTAGCTGTTCCTTCAGCTCGTCTCGGTTCGCGCGGATGATTTTCCCGATCTTGGTGTCGAGCTTGCCGATCTGTGCGCTATTCGCGCTCGCGAAAGCAACGATGGCGTCACCCGCAACGTCAATCCGCGGGAGGTCAAGCTTCGCAAGCCCCTCTGACAGCAGAAGGTTCCGTTCGAGCTCGAAGTAGTCGTCCGTCGCGATCTGGATCTCAAAATCGGCCGCGACATACGGAAGCCCCTTCTCTCGAATTTCCGCGCACTTCTTTGCGCCGTGTTCGACGAGTTTTCGGTTGTCATGGACAGGGATCATGAACACCCAACGCCTGATCACCATCTCCCCGAACAGCGCCTGCAGGTCCTCCGCGTTCGCCACGAACTTGCGAAGGTCTGCGGTCATCTTGTTGCGGTTGCGCTCGTAGCGCTCCCCCACCGATGGCTCGCCCTCCTGAGCGTAACACTGGTAGCAGCATCCATCGCGTGTGAAGGCCTCGAGGCCTCGATCGCCACCTGCGTTGTCGGGCACTTCGACAAGATCGATGAAGCTGTATCGCTGGCGAAGTAGCCGGACGATCCACCGCTGCCATTCGTTCGGATCGATCATGCCCCTAGCCCCAAGACGACCAGCCTATCGCGCGCGGCCGGGTGAATCCAGAGCGCACAACGCCGCGCTGTGTCTGGCGCAGGATACGGCGAGACGGTGGCGCTCGATTTGGCGCTCACCCGGGGGCTGCGGCGTGCCGGGTGATCAGCGACAGTTAGATTTGCCGGCCGTGTTGCCTCACGAACCGCTGCTACCACGCTGCCTCAGCGAGATCGTACCGTCGGCATCGCTCAGTTGGTAGTGACGCCGGAGGAAGTGGGCACCGACTCGGCGATGTCCGGGGTGAACACCAGCTTCATCGTCGCCGCCCGGCGCCAGACCTTGACGCGACGTTGAAGGGTGTGAAGTAGCCCAACCGGATAGACCTGTGGCGCCGGGGCATACGCTCGTCGTCACCTGCCAAGTGACGCCGGGCTGGTTCACGGCGACCGAGGACGAGCGAGCCGCCGTGTTCGCGCTAGTCGGAGACGTCAGGCGGTGACTCGACAGGAACTCGCGCCGGACGGCTTATTACGTCGGATTCAACGCCGGCGCGGCTGCGGGGCAGATAGCGATGCATCTCAACGACCACCTCATCCCGCGATTCCGCGGGGACGTGGATAACCCTCGCGGCGGCGTCGCCAGGTCATTTCCGAGCAAGGCAAACTTCCTGCGCGAGGTACCGACGCTCGCCACGCGCGACGACGATCCGTTCTCGCCCCACATGATCCCGCTGTTCATTGAGAGCTCCTGCACCCTGGAACTGGTGGTACGAGCCCGACGACACCCTTGCGGGCCACCCGCCCGCGACCACTCGTCCATCGAGGGGCTCGTTCCGGACGGGTAGTGATGGCAGCGCCCACCGCGTTCCGGAGTTCGTGCGGAATTGTTGCTGCAGCAACATCGAGGCACGAGTGACGCGGCGTTTTTCATCACGCCACAGGGAGAACCGAGTATCATCCACGAGTAGGATGGGGGACCGGCTGGAGGATGGCGTCGAGCGGACTGCCGATTTGCTGGGCAGCCCCCCCGGGGTGGACCCGATTGCGATGGAGCAGTCGCGCGCGCGAGCCGAGTCGAAGTTGTTCGGCGGCAGCGCGCCACCGAAGATCGGGCGCTACGAGATCATCGGCACGATTGGCTGCGGCGGGATGGGCATGGTCTACCGCGCCCACGATCCGCAGCTGCAGCGAAATGTCGCACTCAAGATCCTGCACCCGCAGCGCAGCCACGATCCACGCGCGCAGCAGCGCATGATCCTCGAGGCGCGCGCGCTCGCAAAGCTCGATCACCCGAACGTGGTCAAGGTGCACGACGCGATGATCGAGGTTCAGCAAGTCATTGTGGTGATGGAGCTTCTCGAGGGCGAGACGCTCGAGAGCTGGCAGGCGGCTCCGTCGCGGAGCTGCAGGGAGATCACCGCCGTGTATGCGCAAGCGGGAGACGGTCTCGCCGCAGCGCACCGCCTGGGTGTCGTGCACCGAGACTTCAAGCCGAGCAACGCGATCATCGACGCCAACGGACGAGTTCGCGTCGTGGACTTCGGCCTCGCGCAATTGCTCGAATCGAAAGCGGAACAGTTGCCAAGTACCGGTGAGCGCGCACGGCCAGAGCTGACCGCTACGGGGGACGTGATCGGGACTCTCGCGTACGCCTCTCCCGAGCAGCTCGCGGGACGCAAGGTCACGGCGGCGTCGGACCAGTTCAGCTTCTGTGTCGCATTGCACCTGGCGATCGAGGGCGTGTCGCCGTTCACGGGGTTCGATCTCGACGAAAGACGCGCGAGTATCGAGCGCGCGCCGGCGCTGGCCACTGACGGTCGGCGCCTTCCCGCTTGGATTCGGGCCCTGATCGCACGCGGCCTCGCGCCGGATCCCAGCGACCGGTTCCCGGGGATGATCGACGTCGTTCGCGAGCTGCGCCGAACGCGCGGCTGGCGGAGGTGGCGATTCCCGGTGCTGGGCGTGATCGCTCTCGGCAGCGCCATAGCGGCGACGCCGTGGTGTCCCGCACCGGTGAGGAGCCATGCGATGGCGAGTCGGCGATCGCCAGTAGCGTGTGGAATCCGAGTGCGCGCGACCGTATCGGTCATGCGATCGATGCGATCGGTACGCCGTATGCGATCGATGTGCGCGAACGGGTGCTCGGCACAATCGCACGCAACGCGCGTGAATGGCGGAGTGCGCACCAGACTGCGTGTCGCGCACACCAGCGCGGCGCGACCTCTGCGCAGATGTTCGATCGACAGATGACGTGCCTCTCGCGCCGCCTCGGTGGCCTGCGCGCCGCGGTGGGAGTGCTCGCTGGTACGGACGCGGCTTCGCTGCCGCAGGTGATGAATGTCGCCTCAGCGATTCCCGGCGCAGCGCCGTGTCTCGATCTCGAGCGGATGCAGAGCGACGTTGCGCCCCCCGACACGCTGGCCGTACGCGGCCTGCTCGATGCCGCGCGAGCACGGATTAGCTCTGCGGAAGCGCTCGCCCTCGCCGGCCGCGCCGAGCTCGCGCTCTCGACCCTCGCCAGTGCGCGCGCCATCGCCGACGCAACTGCGTATCCGCCGTTGAGGGCCGAGGTCGCCCTCGCAGAGGGTCGAATCCTCATTGAGCGAGGCGATCTCCAGCGTGCGATCGTGTCGCTGTCCGAAGCGCGAGCTGCCGCTTTCGAAGCCCAGATGATCCCGGCTGCAGTGGAGGCATCAGCGCGCCTCATCTATGCGGAGGGTTCGTTGTCCCCCCAGATCGATCGTCTCCAAGGCGAGCTCGCCTCGCTCTTGCCGCTGAGCTCCGGTCTCCGCAGCAATCACCTCGTACGGCCACTCCTCCTCAACAACATCGGCACCGTGTATCTGGCAGCCGGGCGCCGCGCAGATGCGGCGAGCTACTTCGAGCAGGCCAAGGACGAGATCCGCCGCCACGACGTTTCCAGCCTCGAGTTAATCAACGTCGACCTCAACCTCGCGATGATCACCACGGATACGCCAAAGCGCGAGGCTCTAGCACACAGTGCGTGGGCGCGATTCCGCGACACGCTTGGTGAGCAACACCTCTCCACGCTCGATGCCCTCAGCGCCTACGCGATGTATGTCGCCGATCCCGCGGTGGCGTTCGATGCGATCGCGCGCGCGGCCGCCGCCTACGAGCGATTCCATGTAACCTCGGGCAACCAGATCGCTCTGTCGCTCGCGCGCAGCGCACTCTTGGCCTCCGAGCTCGGGGATGCAGCGCAGTCGATCACGCTGTATCAACGAGCGATTGCGATCGCTGAGGGGATCACGGATCCCGATGTGGCTCATCGCCAGCAACTCTGCCGCGGCGAGCTCGCACTCCAGCTCGGCGACCCCGCGGTCGCGACGACGGCGATGCGCCCGATCTATGACGCGAAGCTCGCGAGTCCGAACTGGTGGGAACGCGCCGACGCCTTGCGGGCCGAGGTCGGGCTGGGCCAGGCCGCGGCTGCTACCGGCGATATCGAGGCCGCGGTCCGCTACCTCGACGGCGCGATCCGAGACCTACCGGCGGTCGTCGCGATGAACGAAGAGGTCGAGCTCAAGCGATACCTCGCGCGCGCTCGCCATACGCTCGCTGGGGTGCTGTCGCGCACGAAGCGCAATCCGGCGCGGGCCGGTGCGCTCGAGGCCGATGCGCGCGCGTTTTACCGCGCCGCGGGTTACCGAGCCCCGGTCGACCCGCGACACACGAACAAGTCCGGAACGTAGAGCCGTGTCCCGCCACTACCGAGATCATGAACACCGTTAAACTCCTACTCTTGGTCGCGCTCGCGGCGTGCTCGCAGAAGCCGACCTCATTCGAGGACGCGCCCGCCGAGGCGGGCACCTTGAAGGCCTGCGAGGAGCCCGAGGAGCCAAACTGTGCACGCTCCTCGTGCGGCGCGAATTCACCGACCGTCAACACGTTTCCAACCAACGGCGTGCGGTCCGACGGGGAATGCAACAACGACGGCGTGCAGCTGATGCCGGCGAGCGTGAGAGGCGGCGCGGGCGGGAAGTGTAACGGAACGACGCTGACGGTGAGAGACAACAAGCTCATCACCATTCACCCCAAGGACCGCTCGCCTGTCTGCGTGGACACGGAACTGGAGGGCGCGAGCTTCGTGCTGCGTAGCTGGGTCAAGAAGGATGGCAAATACGGGACACTCACCGTACACATCGCCGACATTATTCCGGAGTACCACGCAGACACCACCCACCATCCGCGGACGGCCTATCGGTTGACTGATGACCAAGGCGTCTCGCTGTGCACAGCCAAGGGCTCGACGGAGGCCCGCAGCAAACAGCTCGGGCTGAAGGCGCTCACGGATCTCACCGATCCAGACCCTTCGCGAGACGTGGCGATCCCGGTTCGCAGCGAGCTCTACGACCGCGACGGTCATGCGTTGAGGGTGTTGTCGAAGTGGCATTCCGGGGAAGCGGAGTGGCTGCAGTTCGCGTGCGCAAACGACGCGCTCGGCGAACGCTCGCTGTATGGCCTCCACAGCGATGACGTCGCCACGAGCCGGGCGGCGTTGATGATGTTTATGGCCAATTACTGCGGTGACTTTCACGCGACCGCTCCCGGAACGAAGATTGAGTGGGAGATCGCAGACGCTTCAAAGGGTCCGCCCGCCGGGTCGACAATGCTCGAGGCCAGATGGGGGCCCGACGGTGCCATCTGTGTCGCAGCCCCGCGGGCGCTGTATCGCGACGGACCGAGTCCGACCGCGCCGCACGATCCACAGGGGGATCTGCTGAAGATGAAGGATGATTGCCCGGGTTGCACGACGCCCGAGGCGTGGGCCAACGAGATGCGCAGGTGCAAAACCATGCGAGCCAGGCGTCAGCCTCCGGCGCCACGTCCAACATGCGACGAGTGCAAGAGCCCAGAGTGCGCCGGTGTGATGCTGCATTCGTACCTGGTGCCGAAGACGATGATCGTTCCATGAGGGCGCTTATTGTGCTCTCGATGCTCAATGCGCTCGGCTGCAAACAAGATCCAACGCGATCGATCGTTGAGCAGCTCCCTCCGCTTCCGACCGAGCGCCCGATCGTACTCCCCGTGTCGGACCTCGGACGACACGACAAGGGGCTGGTATTGCCGCTAGTCCTTGGCCCGGGTCGGACGTACTTCGCTTCGAGAACCTCGTTAATCGGCTCGCCCGAACGATTCACGTGGAGAGGGACACTCGGTACACACGGTGTTGTGGTGATCACCAGCCATGGCGCGACCCTGACCGGAACGATCTTTAACGGCGAGCAGGTCTATCGGATCGAGAAGGCGCCGGGCGGGGGGGGACACATCCGGCTGCTGCCTCCGCAGACGCGCAAGATCCACGAGACCGACTCGCCGCCCAAGCATGGGAGCAAGCCCGACGAGAAGACCGAGGTCGGCCGGATCCAGTTGCTCGTCGCGTACACGAAGGCGGCCAAGGAGGGCTGTGGCGCGCTCGAGGTGCACGGTGACGAACCAGAGCCTGAGGACGCCATTGTCGGATTGATCCACCACTCCGTCGCGTTGACCAACGAGGTCGCTGCGTTCACGGGTGTGAACACGGGCTTTGAGGTCGCGTATACATATGAGACAGACTTCAACGAGTCCAGCGGCATCGAGGAGGCGCTGGATGCGTTCGTCAGCACGACGGACACGCGGATGCAGGAGGTCCACACGTTGCGCAGCGTGAAGAAGGCGGACATCGCCATCCTCATGATCTCTGATCCGCGAAACACTTC
>JBBJLY010000182.1:0-17465 GCA_037720695.1 Kofleriaceae bacterium
TTGATCTCGACCCACCACGTGCCGGGCCCCGACCACTGAGGCGCTTGCTGGCCGCGATCTCGCCGTCCGATGGCAGGGGGTGTGGGGTCACGCACGCTTCCTGGCTGAACTCGTCGAGCGCTGGTTCGGCCAACTAAGTTAACTAACTAATCGGGCTCGTCCGCGATCACGAGCTTGAGGCCGGCCGGCAACGTATCGCCGAGCGCGACGCGCTCCTCGCGGGCCTCGAGCGCGACGACCTGCTCGATCAAGATCACTGCGCGTTCGCCACCCGGCAGCGCGCGCACGACCTCGGCGAGCTTGCCGCGCGTCGCGTCGTCGAGATCGCGCGTGCGATCACCGGTACGCCGGCCGAGCTGCGCGAGCGGAAACGCGGTCTTCTCTGGCTCGGGCCAGTCCCACGCGAGCAGTTGCGCGAGCCAGTCTCCCGCGCGCGCCGGCGGGACCACGAGGTTCAACGGTCCATACAGCGGCACCCGCGCGCCGACACGCGACAGCGCCCACAGGTGCACCGCGTCCTCGCGCCCCTTGCGGGTCTCCATCCGCCGCATCAGCTCGTCGCCGAGCTTCAGCTTGTGCTGGATCGGGACGCGCTCGAGACTGGCGACGACCCGCCACATCTCGGCCTGCTCCTGCTTGCTGGGCTTCAGCTCGGCGAGCTTCTTCTGTTGCTTGGGGCTTGGGAGCAGCAGCTGTGACAGCCGGTCGTAGAGCTGGTCCTGCTGACCCTTCGCGAGCCCGCCCGCAATCCGCCGCCACACGATCCACCACGCGAGTCGACCGGGCTCGCTCTTCGGATGCGCGAGGTTCTCGTTGAACACGCCCCACATGACGCGCGAGCGCCAGGTGTCGAGCGGCGCACCGGTGCCGGGCCGCAGCAGGAAGCCGGCGAGGTTCAGCCACCGCTGCTCGTGATCGGCGGTCTTCTTGCGCTCCGCCGAGACTTCCATCAGCGCGTCGAACAGCGCTCGCGCGGTCATCATCGACCAGTCGTCGCGCCGCGCTTCGAGCAGCGTCTCGAGATCGCGGGTCAACGTCGCGAGCCCACTGCCGGTCGTGAACGCGGCCTTGATCCGCGTCTTGCCGTCCTCCGTCTTCGGGTGCGCGACAGCCTCGGCGGCGGTCTCGGGAGCTGCGGCACCACCGGATCGCATGTCGAACGCGAGCTTCCAGGTCTCCTGCTGCTCGCGATCGACGCAGTAGATCTCGAGCGCGCCGAGCTCGGTGATGTGGACCTCGAGTCGCACGGTGACCTCGCCGCGGCCCCGCGCGCGCAGCACGGTCACGATCGGAGGCAGCTCGAGCAGGTCGCTGCCGTCATCGATTGTCTCCGCCTTGCCGTCGCCGATCGGGACCAGCGCGCCGGGTTGATCGTCGCGCGAGCTCGAGGAGTACAGGCGGAAGCTGACCGGCCGGTTGGTGACGAGGCGGAAGTCGCGCGCGAGCTGGACGCGCTGCCCATCGTCGAGGCCGGCTGGTGCGAGGCATACCGCATAGCGACCCGGTAGGGCCTCGCCACCGCGACGCGACCCGCTGGCGTCGACGCCGACGTAGAACGCGCGTGGCGTGCCGCCCTTGATGCGCGTCGCGAGCCCGCGCCGGACGAGCCCGTAGTACGCGGCGCCCTGCGCGACCGCCATCTCCGGGGTGTCGGCAGGGAGCTCGCGCGGCGCCGGGCCCTGCCACGCTGCGATCTGATCGATCACGCGGGCGCGCAGCGAGGCGGGCGTCATCGCGCCGCCGTTGAACAGGATCACGTCGACGTTGGCGGCACCGTGGCGCGCGAGGAACGCCGCGAGGTGACGCGTCACCGCCGGATCGCTGGCATACGGCAGGCCGAACTCCTGGAGCCCACTGCGGCCACGCGCCGGCGTCGCGCCGCGTTCGACCAGCGGGAAGAAGCCTTCGAACAGCACGCGGTGCAGCTCCTCGCGCGTGACCTCGTCGCGCAGCGTGCCTGCGACCAGCTTGGCACCACGCGACTGGACGACGATCGGCGCCGATGCCGGCGGATCATCGCCGAGCAGCGTCTCCTTTGCGAGCCGGCACGCGTGAACGAGGCCGTGCCACTGCAGGGTGTCGAGCTTCTTCCCCGTCCGCGCGACCAGGCGTTGCTCGACGATCTTCGCCAGCGTGAGATCGAGGTTGTCACCGCCGAGCAGCAGGTGATCGCCAACCGCGGTGCGCGTGAAGCCCTCGCCGTTGGCGTCGACGTCGATCAGCGTGAAGTCGGTGGTGCCGCCACCAACGTCGAACACCAGGACGCGCTCGCCGGGGCCAAGCCCTTTGCCGCCATGCGCCTGATCGATCCAGGCGTAGAACGCCGCCTGCGGCTCCTCGAGCAGCACGACGGGTGGCAGGCCGGCACTCGCCGCTGCCTGCAGCGTGAGCTCGCGCGCGGCCTCGTCGAACGACGCCGGCACGGTGACCAGCACCTCCTGCTCGTCGAGCGGTGCGTCGGCGTGCGCGTGATCCCAGGCGGCCCGCACGTGGGCGAGCACGAGCGCCTGCGCGCTGATCGGCGACAGCTTGGGGCCGTCACCTTCGCCCCACGGCAGGATCTGCGCCTGCCGATCGACGCCGGGGTGGCACAGCCACGACTTCGCCGAAGCGATCATCCGCGACGCCATGCGCGCGCCCTGGCTGCGCGCGAGCTCGCCGACGACCGGTTGCTGCCTGGTCGACACGGTGCCCCATGGCAGCGCGGTCTCGTGCGGCGCGAGGTCGATCTCGCCGGCGAGGTACACGAACGACGGCAGCTGGCGGCGCGGCGCGACCTCACCCGGCGCGACGAGCTGGGGAACCTCGAACACGCGCACCCGCGGATCTGCGGCGGCCGTGTCGACATACGCCACCGCCGAGTTCGTGGTGCCGAGGTCGATGCCGATCAGGTACCGCGCGGGCACGAGCGTTCGTACCATCCCGCCACGCGACCTAGAAGGTCAACGTGGTGCGGATCAAGAACAACCCCCAGTACCGATCCGGGGTCGGGTTGGCATCCGCGGGCAGGTCAGCCGTGCCGTCGATGAAGTGGGCCTCGAGCTTCCACATCCAGTAGTCGTTGACGTCGTACCGCAAGGTGCCTGCGAGGTCGCGCTGGAATGCGTGGAACCGTTCGGTGAACGCGGCCCCCTTGCCGAGTCGGTCGCCGGCGTCGGCATGGAGCACCGAGTAATAGCTCCCGACCTCGAGCTCCGCCGACAGCCGGTAGGTCGCCATGCCGTAGAGCTGCTCGGTGTCCTCGTCGAACGTCGGGATCACCGCGGGCAGGCTGGTCTGCTGGTGCTTGAACGATCGGGCGTACTCGGCCGCGAACAGCCACGACCCGCGCGTGTACTCCACCGAGCCGATCACCCAGCGATCGGGGCGCTGCGAGATCACGAGCGAACCGTCGTAGTCCGCCGGCACGGCGCCGGCCGCGATCAGCGCGTCGATCGTGGCTTGTGGCAACGTCAGCCGGAAGTCGATCGAGGTCTGGATGAACGTGCCGCCGACGCGCAGGCCCTCGATCGGCGGCGACCAGAACGCCTGGCCGCCGAGCACGTACTTGGTATCGATGTCGTCCAGCCTCGCGCCATCCAGGGTCAGCGCGTTCTCCGCGATGCTGAGCGTGCCCAGCCAGGCCTGGTAGTCGAGCTCGCCGCCGGCCGCGAGCGAGACGTTGCCGTAGGCCGCGAAGCCACGGTGCGAGGTCAACGCGTCGCGGTTGCGAACTGGATACACGCTCTGCGGCATCAGGATGGGAACGCGAGCCGCGGGGATGTCGGCGTACTCGTTGTAAAGGCCGTACGGCATCTTCACGACCCCGGCGCGCAGCCCGAGCCACGGCCGCCACCGGTAGTCGATGAACGCCCAGTCGATGTACGGCGGTGCCTCGAGTGTGCCGACCTCGCGCGAGAAGATCTGGACCCCGGCGCGCAGCTTGTCGCTGACCTCGGTCGACACGTTCAGTCCGACCTCGAACATCTTGAGGCTGCCGCGTGACGACTTGCCGATGTAGTCGTTGGACGTCGAGACGAAGGCGCCTTCGCTGACGAAGCCGTGGATGTCGACCTCGCGCAGCACCGGCTGGGCGAGCGTATCCGGCAGCCCACCGAACAACCCCGGCAAGGCACCCGCAACGAGCGCGGTCATCTTCAACGCCATCCACGCCGACGATCTCACGTCTGCGCGTCGCGGTCTTGCTTACAATTGCGCGTTCATCTGCGCCGCACGCGCGCGCGCTTGGGCGAGCGGCGGCACGTTCCAGTTCGCCCGATCCTCGTCCGTCGTCGCCGGATCGACGTCCCACAGCACCCAGACGCCCTCGCCATTCTTCTTGTACTGGGTGCCGTACCTCTGCGGCTTGTTGTCGTACATCAGCGCGCGGTCCTCGGCTGCGGCAGCGAGCCAGCGGGCGCGCGTATGGTGCGGCTCACGGGCGACGGCCTCGAGCGCGAGGCGCTGGGCGCGCTTGATCTCGGCGATCGCGGCACCGTGCTGGTACACCATCGCCGCGTGATAGTAGTCGTCGGCGACCTTGGCCCCGCCAGCTGCGATGATCTCGTCGACCCGCTTGCGCCGCGCCTCGTCGCGCGGGTTGACGAGCTTCCAGTCGATCTGGCCGTGGGTGCCCGCGCGATCGGCTTGATCGGCGTCGAACAGGTCGAGCAGCTCACCGTTGACCCGGGTGCGGTACGCGGCGATCTCGGTGGCCACCAGCGCGAACAGGCCCTGCCACCGCGGATCGCGATGGAGCGACGCGAGATCCGGATCGCTCTCGAGGTGCTTGATGTTGCGAAACCCGGCCTTGATCTCACGCTCGAGTAGCGGGAACGCGAGCTCGGGCTGTCCGGCCTGCGCGCGACAGCACGCGGCGTCGTAGCTGTCGCCGGCGCGCTCGAGCGCGACCGCACACGCGTCCCAGTCCTTGCGCTCGTACGCGGCCATGCCGGCGATCCGCAGCTGGCTGCGCTCGGCTTCGGTCGGCGGCGCGGCGACAGCGACGGGGGCTGGTGCGGGGGCGACGGGCGCGACCGGCGCGCGCGGGGAACTGCAGGACACGACGAGGACGAGCACGAGTGAGCGCATGATTCTCCCAAACAGCGAAGATGATACTACACGTGTAGTAACCCGCGCTCGCGAGCGCGCATTCCCGCGTTCATTCCCCCGTTCTGCGCCGGCGCAGCTTGCCGTTCTCGGCGCGGACGAGCTTGGTGCCGCAGTGCCCGCAGGCCAGCTCCGACTGCGCGAGATCGAAGCCGAGGTGCTGGCATTGCGGACACCGCCGCGGGTCCTTGCGGCGGAACTTCACGATCACGAACGTGCCGAGCAGGACCACGACGACGACGATGACGAGGGTGTTGTCGCCGAGCATGCGCGAACCCTAGCAGGTCTCACGATCCCGGATCTGCGGTCGTCATCGTGTACAAGCGCGACAGCTCCTGGCCGTAGCTGTATGCGTACGCCTCGCCGTCGGCCGCGACGACCAGCGCGTGCACGCCGCGCAGCCCCAGTGGCGGGCGTGCAAGCTCTAGGAGCGGCGTCGCGGCCCCTGTCACCACGTTCAAGAGGAGCACGCGCACCGTCGAGCACTTGGTGCGCACTAACACTCACCGGAACGCGACCAGCCGCACACCGACGCGTCACCGAACGTGCCGGGCACGACGCGAGGCGCGCCGCCAGCGATCGCGATCACGAGCAGGCGGTCATTCGCGATCAGCGCCGCGTGCTCGCCATCGCCGCTGACATCGCACGCGTCGATCATGCCCTCGTCCCCGAGCGGTGTCAGGCGACCGCCTGGATCGAGTCGCCACAGCCGCGGCGGTCGGCCCGGCAGCGCGCCAGCGAGAAGGATGCGACCCGCGCTGCACCACCGCGCCCACCGGACCCCGCGCAGCCCGGGCACTGCGATCGGCTGCGGCTGACCTGCCGGGATCGGGTATGCCGCCAGCAGCGAGCCACGACGCGGCATCGCGAGCACGCCGCGGCCGTCTTCGGCGAGGTCGCACGGCACCGCCGCACCGAGCAGCACGGCGGGCCCACCGGACGTGGGACGGATGTACGCGCCGTTCGCGGTGTCGACGTCGCCGAGCTCGGTGAACACGACGGTCGTGCCGTCGGCGGACAGGTCGCCGACCAGCGAGACGTCGGCGAGTCCGAGCTCGCGCTCCTCGGTGGCACCCGGAGGTCGCGCCATCAAGCGCAGCCGGCCGCTGACGTGGGTGAGCGCCATCCGGCCATCGGCCGCGAGATCGTTGACGCGCAGCCGGCCGGCCGACGGGACCTGCGCGAGCTCCCGGCCGTCGAGCGCGAGCGCGAACACCAGGTTGTTGCCGCCGAGCCGCGACGCGCTGACCCACAGCGCTTTCCCTCCACGCACCCAGGCCAGGCCGTCGATGCTGCTCCATCCAGCGGCGATCGTGCGTGCGGTTCCGCCGGTCCGCGGCACCACGACGAGGTCGCCTCCATCGTCGCCGGGCCCGTCGTGGCCGAAGCACGCGATCAGCCGGCCATCGGGCGAGACCCGCGGATGCGAGAGCCATCCCGCCTCGAGCAGCACGTTGCCGGCGGGTAGCTCGAGCCGGAACCGGCCCGCGAACCGGCGCACGATCGCGAGCGCGCTGCTGTCGGGCGTGAAGTCGGCGTGCTGGACATCGATGCCGAGCGCGCGCGGCTCGCCGCCTTCGAGCGGGGCGAGCGCGAGCGTGCCGTGCTGATGGAAGCCGTCGACCGACCGATGGTCGAGCGAGAGTGCGAGCTGGCCGTGCGCGGACACGGCGAGCAGGTGCGCCGGCGGCAGCGCAAGCGGACGCGTTCCGCCACCGCCGAGCCGGGTGATGAACAGCGTGGTTGAATGATCTTCCCAGGCCGCGCCGTACACCAGGCTGCCGCCGTCGCCAGTAAACCGCGCGCTCGCGACGCGGCCCTGGCGGAACGTCAGCTGGTGAAAGCTCGGCACGACGCTCGTGCGCGCCGGCATGCGCGCGCGGCCGAGCACCACGCCACCGAGCCCGGTCGCCGCCGCCCCGGCGAGAAATGCGCGACGCGACACACCCTTCCGCACGGGCACCGACGGGCTCCCGATCACGCCAGGCAGACGTTCGATCACCCACGCGAGATCGTTCGCCGACTGGAACCGCTTTCGCGGATCCTTGTCGAGGCAGCGCAGCACGATCGGCCCGATCGGATCCTCGATCGGGGGTGGCATGTCGCGCAGCGTGGCGGACAGCCGCTCCGCGAACGTCGCCCCGCCGAACGCGCGCTGGCCGGTCACCAGCTCTTGCACGATCGCACCGACGGCGAACAGATCGCTGCGCGCATCTGCCGGTTCGCCACGCGCTTGCTCGGGCGCGAGATAACCCGACGTGCCGAGCAGCGTTCCGGGCTCGGTCGCGTCGGCGTCGCGATCTCCGGCGAGCTTCGCGAGCCCGAAGTCGAGGATCTTGAGCGTGCCGTCCTCGCACACGATCAGGTTCTCGGGCTTGAGGTCGCGATGCACGACGCCTTGCGCGTGTGCCGCGGCGAGTCCACGCGCGAGCTGGAGCGCGAGCGCGATCACGGAGTCGCGCGGGATCGGCGCGCGCGAGATCCGGCTGCGTAGCGACTCGCCGGCGACCAGCTCGCTGACGACGTATGGCACGCCGTCCTCGGTGCCGGTGTCGTAGATCGTGACGACGTTCGGATGCGTGATCGCGGCGGCCGCGCGGCCCTCGGCCTCGAGCCTCCGCGCGCGTTCGCCCACCTCCCCCGGCGACCGCGACAGCACCTTGACCGCGACGGGCCGCAGCAGCCGCAGATCCCAGCCGCGGTAGACCTCGCCCATCGCGCCGGCGCCGATCAGGCCGTCGAGCCGGTAGGGCCCGAGCGTGCGGCCCGTGAGATCACGGGATGGTCGGTCGTCCGGCACGTCAAGCAGCGTGCACAGGAGCGCGCTGCACGCGGCGCAATCGGCGAGGTGCGCCTCGAGATCGGGTGCATCGCCGAGCCGGCGACGTGCGTGTGCCAGATCGAATAGATCGGCCTCCGCGATGCACTCCATCTCCTGAACTTTATCTCCTGACTTGATCTCCTGCGTCTCAGTGCGCGCGCAACCATGCGAGCAACGGCTGCCACGCCAGCGCCTCGGCGTCGGGCGAGAACAGCAGGTCCGCGTGCCCGAAGTCCTCGAGCTCGCGCTCGACCGGCAGCTGGCGGACGACGAGCGTCGAGACGTCAGTCGAGCTGACCTGGGTGGTCGAGAAGATCGCACGCTCGCCATAACCACCGGCGGCTGCGATCAGGAACAGTGGCACCTGGATCCGCGACAGCGGCAGGTCCGCGGGCAGCGGGCCCGTACCACAGGTCAGCTGATCGGTGTCGGCCGACTCGCGCATCGACGCGTAGGCCGGCGCGTTCGCGAGCCAGGTCGCGATCACGGTCTCGGAGGCGCTGCGCAGGCCCACCGGCTTGTCGCCATCGAACACGGCACCATTGAGGTGATAGTTCGGGCTCGCCGGGAAGAACTGGAACGTCGTCCCGACCAGCATCAGCATGGTCTCGCGATTCGTGAGTGGCGCGAACCACGGGTTCTCGGCCTCGGGATCGTCGAGCGCCCACTGGCCGACCAGGAACTGGAACGCGTTCGACACCTCGACCCAGCCAGCGGCGAGGTAGCTGTACTCGTCCGCGGCGGTCTGGCAGAACCACTGCCGGATGTCCTCGTCGGCCGGGCCGAGCGACGCGTAGACGTCGAGCGGCACGAGGCCCTTGATGTGGCGCTGCAGCACCGGTCGCGTCGCCTCGCGCGCGGCATAGAAGTAGGCGAGCGCGCCGCCGCGCGAGAAGCCACTGAGCGTGATCCGATCCGTGCTGCGATCGGTGACCAGCCGGATCCCGCGCGCGAATGCGAGCGCGGTCTGGATGTCCTCGAGCTCCTGATCGATCCCCATCGCGTCGAAGTCGGACAGGTCACCGTCCTCGGGTGCCTGCGTGAACCGGCGATCGATGCCCCAGACGTCGACGTCGTGCTCCGCCAGCCACGGCGCGAGGCCGTCGGAGCTCGGCGCGAAGTTGGTGTCGAAGTTCGCGAAGTCACCGTGCATCAGCAAGATCGCGCCGGTCGACTTCCGCGGGATCCACGGCGCTTTCTCGCGCACCACGCGGTGCAGGTGCAGCACGGCGTTCGGCCCGTCGCCGACGCGGACGACGAAGCCATAGTGATAGACGTCGCCGGCGATCTGGACGCGCGTGACGTCGCTGACGCTGAGCCCCTGCGACACCGCGGTGACCTCGAGCTCGGATGTGGGCTCGGATGGGGATTCGGAGACGCACGCCGTAGCGAACGTCGCGATAAGGATCGATCGAAACATGAAACCTCCTGCTCGATCGACACAGCGCGCGAACGAACCTGCACCGAAATCAACCGCGGAGGATGCGGGTGATGCTGAAGTCGAGGTTGCTGAGCACCATCCGCGCGACACTCTCGAGGCTCGACGGCGATATCGCGAGCCTGTCGGTGAGCCGCCGGCGGGCGTCCTCGGCGACATCCGCCGCGGCGCGGCTGACCCAGCGCGAGGCGGTCGTCTCGTGGACGTCGTACAGCCGCGCGAGCTGGTTGACCTTGAGCCCGTCGACGTAGCACAGCCGCAGCACGACGCGCTGGCGTTCGGGCAGGGCGAGCAGCGCAGCCTCGAGTGCGTCGCGAAACTCCGCGCGATACAGCGTCTTCAGGTGCCGCAGCTCGGGATCGTCCTCGCCGCTGACCAGCTCGGCGAGCAGGTCGGGACTGTCGAGCCGGACGCCGCGCTTGAGGTTCAGCGCGACCCGGACCGCGGCGACGCCGATCCAGCCGCGCAGCGGGCCGCGCCCGGCGTAGCCGTCGATCCGGATCCGATCGTGCTCCTTGACGAGCAGGCGTACGCGCAGCGCCTGGCAGACCTCGTCGGCAAACTCCGGGGTGCGATCGATCCGGCGTGCCGCCTGCGCGGCCTCGGCGGCGATCATCCGCTCGACCTCGCGCACCGCCGCGGGCTCGCCCCGACCCGCCGCGACCGCGAGCGCGCGCTCGTCGACGTGCTCGGCGCGCTGCTCGGAGGTCGCCATCACCGTGAGCTTAACGCGGAGTTGCGAGGACGATTGTGTTCTCGAGCGGATCGTCGAAGGTGTCGCGGGTGAGGCATGCCAGCATCGATCCCCGTCGCTTGCCGCACCGCGAGGTTTCGTGTTGAATCGGCGCATCGTTCGCGCTCCGCAAGCCCGCGTCTCATAGGGACGCCCCGTTCCGAGACCGCCATCGCTTGATGGTGCGTCCCGGCCTGCCTGCATCCGATGCTCTACCGCTTCGTGCCCGACCAGCCGGGTGCAACGCACGCCGCCGAGGCCGCGGCGAAGCTCTACTTCGCGCTCCCGCCGGTCTCGATCGACCAGCTGCCTCGAGAGACCGATGCTGATCGTCCGGGCCACGCGTGACACCACGCCGGGACTCGACGAGACGCTGGTGGCGTTCCTCGCGGCAGCCCGCGAGCGGCTCGCGCTCACGGTGATCGAGCACCCGGGCCCGCACGCGTTCGACCTGCGCGAGGACACGCCGGAGAGCTGTGCGGTGATCGAACAAGTGGTCGAGTTCCTCCGACAGCGGCTCCAGCTCGCGTGCAGGCTGGAGAACGTGTAGCGGTCAAGGATTCGACGTTGCGCTATCCCGTCGTGCACGCGAGCGAGTTGCACGACCCCGTGTTGCAGATCGGCGCGTACGAGATGTCGCAAGTGTTGAACGTGGGGTCGCAGCCCTCGTTGCTGAAATTGCATCCCATCCGGCCGGAGATGCCGCCGGATGCGTGGGTGAGGAGGTCGCCGCTGAGGACGCGGATGGTGGAGGGATTGAGCGCGAGCTTGCTGGTCTTCTTCATGACTCGTAATGCAGCACGCGTGATGCCGAGCCTTGCGCACCTGAGTTCGCGGGGTTCGGCAGGCGCCGGGGTCACGTGACGCGGTCGCTGGCGATCACGTGACGGTCACGGGAGCCGGCGCGTGTGTGACACCTGCGCTCGCCCAGCCGGTATTGACGGCGGAAAACCGGGCCCGGCCGGTCGCGCGTCGCCGCTCCGTCTGCCAGCTTGTGAAACATCGGGTCTCGCCCGATCGCGAACGGGGGCATCGAATGGCGAACGACGACGACGATCTGTCCAACTCTGGGGCCGGGCACGCCGGGCTGTCCCGCCGCGGCTTCCTCGGCGGCACCACCGGCGGGGTCGCCGCAGCCAGCCTGATCACCCTGTCGGGCAAGGCCCGCGCGGCGCCCGCGAAGGTCCGCGGTCCGGGCGCCGTGCCGATCGCGCTCGACGTCAACGGCACGGTTCGCACCGTCAAGGTCGAGCCGCGGACCACGCTCGTCCACGCGCTGCGCGATCAGCTGAAGCTGACCGGCACGAAGATCGGCTGCGATCGCGGCGCGTGTGGCGCGTGCACCGTCCACCTCGATGGTGAGCCCGCGCTCGCATGCACGACGCTCGCGATCGAGGTCGGCGAGCGCAAGGTGACCACGATCGAAGGACTCGCGCGCGGGGCCACGCTGCATCCGGTGCAGCAGGCGTTTGTCGAGCAGGACGCGATGCAATGCGGCTTCTGCACGCCAGGTATGGTGATGAGCTGCGCCGCGCTGCTCGCGAAGCGACCCAAGCCGGATCGCGTCGAGATCCGGAACGCGGTCGCGGGCAACCTGTGCCGCTGCGGCACCTATCCCAAGGTGTTCACCGCCGTGATGACCGCATCGGGTCAGCGAGCGGAAGGTTGGACACTCGAGACCCGCACCGCGGGCACGGCCGCCGCACCGCCGCCAGGGAGTGCCTGGGTCGGCATCGCCGGCGGCCCCGTGGTCGCGCAGCTGCGCACGATCCCGGAGACCGAGGCCAAGCCGTGGCCGACCAATGTCGGGCTCGCCGTCGTCGGTAAGTCGACCCCGCGGCTCGACGGGCGGTCGAAGGTGACCGGTGAGGCGCAGTACACCTCCGACGTCCAGCTGCCGGGCATGCTGCACGCGCGGCGCGTCGTGTCGCCGCACGCGCACGCGCTGGTCAAGCGCATCGACACCCGCAAGGCCGAGCGGCTGCCGGGCGTCAAGGCGGTGTTCGTCGTCAAGAAGCAGGAGGGCGCGACGCTGGTCGATCCCAGCACCGAGAACAACGGCACGTTCCCGCGCATCCGCTACGCCGGGCAGTGTGTCGCCGCGGTCGCGGCCACCACGCTCGACATCGCGGACGAGGCCGCGCGGCTGATCGAGCTCGAGTACGAGGTGCTGCCAGCTGTGGTCTCGCTCGAGAGCGCGATGAAGACGGATTCGCCGAGCGTCTATCCGGCGCGCGTCAACATGGGTGGGAGCGCGGGCGGCGGCGGCGCGGCCAAGGATCTCGCTCAGCGTGGCAACCTGCGCGGCCCGACGCAGACCAGCGAGGGAGATGTCGATGCCGCGATGGCGGCCAGCGCGCTCAAGGTCGGCGGCACGTTCCGCACGCAGGTCCAGACGCACTCGCCGATGGAGACCCACGGCATCGTCGCCGACTGGAAGCCAGCGGGGCTCACGGTCCACGTGTCGACGCAGGGCACCGCGACGGTGCGCGACGATCTGGCCACCGTGTTCGATCTGCCGAAGACCAAGGTTCGCGTGGTCTGCGACTTCATGGGCGGCGGGTTTGGCGCGAAGTTCGGCGCGGGGCACTTCGGCGTCGTGGCCGTCGAGCTGTCGCGTCGCGCGAAGGCGCCGGTGCGGCTCGTGCTCGATCGCCGCGAGCAGCACACCGCGGTCGGCAATCGCCCGAGCACGATCCAGCAGCTGACGCTCGGCGCGGCACGCGATGGCTCGCTCAACGCGATCGATCTCGTCAGCCACGGGACCAGTGGCGTCGCGACCGGCGCCGGCGTCGGGTGGGCAGCGCAGCGCATGTTCCCAGCGACGACGGTGCGTACGCGTCAGTTCGACGTGTTCACCCATGCGGGACCCGGTGCCGCGTTCCGCGCGCCCGGCATGCCGCAGGGCGTGTTCGCGCTCGACCAGCTGGTGGACGAGCTCGCCGAGCGGCTCGGTGTCGACTCGCTCGCGCTGCGGGACAAGCTCGACATCGACGAGCGGGACGGCAGCGCCACCGCGCCGGATCGCACCGCGCGCCGGCTCGAGCGCAAGATCGGCGCCGACAAGATCGGCTGGTCCAAGCGCCACGCACCTGGTGCCGAGAAGGGACCGGTCAAGACCGGCATCGGGGTCGGCACGTCGATGTGGCGCCGGATCGTCGACATGGAGTCGGCGTGCGAGGTCCGGCTCGCGAGGGACGGCTCGATCGCGCTGCGGTCGTCCGTGATGGACATCGGCACCGGCACGCGGACGGCGCTCGCGATGGTCCTCGCCGAGGACTTCGGCTTGCGCCCCGAGAACGTCGACATCCAGATCGGCGACACCCGGTGGCCGATCGGCCCGTCCTCGGGCGGTAGCAAGACGCTGGTCGGCATCACGCCGGCGGTGCGACAGGCGGCGCACGAGGTGCGCGGCAAGCTGTTCGCCGCGGTCGGCAAGAAGCTGGGCGTTGCACCCGAGGAGCTGCGAATCGTTCCGGGTCGCGTCGAGTCGGCGAAAGATCCGAGCAAGGCGCTCACATGGAAGGCCGCGTGCGCCACGATCCCGACCGACGAGATCGCGGTGATCGCGAACCGGCCGGCCGACTGGCAGGGCCCGCCGGCAAACGGCTACGGCGGCGTCCAGTTCGCAGAGGTCCAGGTCGACACGCAGACCGGTGTCATTCGCGTGCTGAAGGTCGTCGCGGTGCAGGAGTGCGGGCGCCTGATCAACCCGCTCGCGGTCCAGAGCCAGATCAACGGCGGCATCATCCACGGCATCTCGTGGGCGCTGTTCGAGGATCGCCGGCTCGATCCCCGCACCGGGCGGATGCTGAACAGCAACCTCGATCAATACAAGGTGCTCGGCGCAAAGGACACGCCGTTCATCGACGTCATCCTGCTCGACCAGTACGTCGGGCTGACCAACACCGACGCGCACGGCATCGGCGAGCCGGCCAATGTCGCGACGGCAGCCGCGCTCGCCAACGCGGTCTACAACGCGATCGGCGTGCGGATCCGCGAGCTGCCGATGACACCGCGCACCGTGCTCGCAGCACTGCGAAAGGGGAGGCAGTCGTGAAGAACTTCGAATGGGTCCAGCCCGAGACCGTCGCCGACGCCGTCACCGCGCTCGGTGCAAAGGGATCGATGGCGCTCGCCGGCGGGGTCGATCTGCTCGATCGCCTGAAGGAGCGGCTCGAGAGCCCGAGCCGCCTGGTCAGCTTGCGCAAGCTGCCTGGTCTCGGCGCGATCGAGGTCACGGCGGCCGGTGCGAAGCTCGGCGCGAACGTCACGCTTGCGCGGCTCGCTGCCGATCCGGCGCTGCTGAAGTCGCATCCCATCATCGGCGATGCCGCCGGTCATGCCGCCACGCCACAGCTGCGCGCGATGGCCACGCTGGGCGGCAACCTCGCGCAACGCCCACGCTGCTGGTACTACCGCTCCGAGGACTTCGCGTGCCGCAAGAAGGGCGGCCAGACCTGTTTCGCGATCGAGGGAGACAACTCGATGCACGCGATCTTTGGCAACAAGCTGTGCGCCGCGACGCACCCGTCGACGATCGTCACCGCGCTACTCGCGCTCGGCGCGAAGGTCGCGATCGCGGGCAAGCGCGCGCGAGAGGTCGAGCTCGCGAGCTTCTTCATCGCGCCCGAGACCGATCTGTCGCGCGAGGTCGACCTCCAGCCCGGCGAGCTGATCACCCACGTGATCGTGCCGCCCGCCGCGGCCGGTTCACGCACCGCCTACACCAAGGAGGTCGCGAAGCAATCGTTCGACTGGCCGCTGGTCGATGTCGCCGTCGCGCTGGTGATGGATGGCAAGACCTGTCGCAAGGCCACGATCGTGCTCGGTGCCGTCGCACCGACCCCGCGCCGCGCCAGCGAAGCGGAGCGTGCCCTCGTCGGCACCGCGGTCGACATCCTAGCGGCCGGCAAGGCGGCGCGCCTCGCGCTCGCCGGCGCCACCCCGCTCTCGGGCAACGATCACAAGGTCCCGATCCTCGAGGCAGTTGTCGCCCGCACCATTCTCGCCGCCGCAGGGAGCAAGTCATGAGCGAATCGAACGAATCGCGGCGCGTCGAGCTGCCGGTGCTTTGCAAGTTCCTGCGCTGCAAGTCGGGCTACGGCGCGGTCGAGGACAACACCGCGTGGCAGCTCGGCACGTCGCCGACCGAGGCGTACTGGTGCCTCGCCACGATGGAGGCGTTCGGTCCCGATGATTCGTACGCCCACGCGACCGTGTGCGTCGGCGATCGCGGCTGCTACCGGCGCGGCGACTAACGCTTCGGCGCGACGTGCGTCGGGATGTGAAGCTCCATGAATGCGTCGATGAACGCGGTGACGTCGGGCTCGATCGTGCCGGTCAGCACCGGGCCATCGAAGTGCTTGATGTGGCGCTGACCGTCGCGCTCGGTGACGAGCGTGCGATCCGCCTGCTTTGCCAGCACGTAGTCGTGCTCGAGCAGGTAGTACTTGTTGAACGAGGGCTCGGTCTTCTTGGTCACGATCGCGATCATGTGGGCCTCGCCCATCTCCTTCGGCGGCGGCAACGTGATGATGCCGATCCGGAAGCCGTCGCGCTGGATCGCGGCGATGTACGGGTCATGAGTCACGTGGGCCTGCTGCCAGACCGCGTCGAGGTAGCTCTTCTCCTTGCGCTCGATCGCGGCGAGGACGGTGGCGGCGCTCTTCAGCTTGACGAGGTTCGGCAGGAACACGTGAGCCAGCGCGTACGCCGCAGTCATTGCCATGGCGTCAGCTTAGCAGCACGCGTCACTCGCGCTCGCGCACCGAGTACTCGAGCTTCCAGCGGCCACGCTGATCGCGCGCGACGCACCACAGCTCGAGCGTCCCGACCTCGGTGACGTGCGCTTCGAGCTTGACCGGCACGAAGTCGCCCGGCTTGCGCTCGCCTTCGACCTCGACCAGCTTCTCCACCGGATCGAGCTCGACCAGTCCCTCCGCGTCGGCATCGATCAGCGTGCCGGCGGTGTCATCCTTGCGGGTCGCCGCGGCGAAGAACCGGAACGTCGAGTTCTCGCCGACGATCACGCCGAGCTCGTCGTCGGGGAGCTCGACGGTGGAGCCTTCCTCGAGCCCCTGCGGCGCGACGCACAGCGCCTTCACCGGCGGGGCGAAGCCCGGGATCGCGGGCATCGCGCTCTCGATCCCGATGTAGTACGCGCGCGCGGTGCCGCCGCGGATCCGAACGCCCTTGCCACGCCGGGCCTGGCCGTAGTGGGCCGCGCCGAGCGAGACCGCGAGATCGAGATCCGCGCCACCGAGCACGCGGACGTCGCGGCCCGCCCAGCTGCGCAGGAGATCCATGATGCGCCCCTGCAGCCGCGGCGCTTGCATCACGCCGCCGTTGAACAGCACATGGGTCGGCATCCGTCCGAACCGCGCGATGAACTCGGCGAGGTGGCGGGTGACGGCAGGGTCGTGGGCGTACGGCAGGCCCATCTCGCGGAGGCCGCCCGCGCGGCGGCGCTGCGACACCGCGTCGGCCCCGACGGTGGGGAAGAAGCCGTCGACCAGCAGGGCCTCGGCCTGCTCGCGCTTGACCTCGGCCTTGATCGTCCCGCCGACGAGCTTCGAGCCGCGCGACAGGATCGAGATCGGCACGGACGGCGGCGGCGTGGCGCCAAGCAGCTGTTCTTTTGCGCGGCGACACGCGTGCACGAGCGCGCGCTGCTGCATCGCATCGAGTGGCTTGCCGAGATCACGGGTGACCAGCGCGGCGAGCGCGAGATCCATGTTGTCGCCGCCGAGCAGGATGTGATCGCCGACCGCGATCCGCTCGAGCGCGAGCGTGCCAGCCTCGTCGGTGACCTCGATCAGCGAGAAGTCAGTCGTGCCGCCACCGACGTCGCACACCAGCACGACGTCGCCAGGCGCGAGCTCCTTGCGCCAGGCATCGCCACGCGCCGCGAGGTACGCGTAGAACGCGGCCTGGGGCTCCTCGAGCAGCGTCACGCGATCGAACCCGGCCTCGCGCGCGGCGACGACCGTGAGCTCGCGGGCGACCGGATCGAACGACGCCGGCACGGTGAGGAACACTTCCTGCTCGTCGGCGGGCTCGTCGGGATTGGCGTCATCCCACGCCGCGCGCAGATGCGCGAGGTAGCGCGCCGAGGCGTTGACCGGCGAGACCCGCTCGCCACCGGCCATTGCCTCCTCGAGCTCGCGCTGGGTGCCGCGGAACGGCAGGACCTGCGCGGTGCGATCGATCGCCGGGTTGCACAGCCACGACTTGGCAGACGACACCAGCCGGTGCGGGAGCTCGGCGCCACGCTCGCGCGCGAACGTGCCGACCGCGTAGCGCATCGGACCCGACCACGGTAGCTGCAGCTGGTTGGCGGGGACCTCGAGGTCGCTCGGCAGCAGCAGGAACGAGGGCAGGGT
>JBBJLY010000183.1:0-17453 GCA_037720695.1 Kofleriaceae bacterium
TTCATGCGCTGCGGTCCGGCGCCGAGGATCCCGCGGAGCCCCGCGGTGCCGAACTCGAGCGTGCCTTCGAACCGCTCTGCGAGCTCGGCGAGAGCGGTCGGGTCGTTGCGATCCACCGCCACGAGGAGCGTGCGGAGCTCCTCGGCGGTGACGGGATCAGGATCTTCTGCGAGCCAGGCGTCCGCGCGCTGCCGGTGCGATTGCATCGCGCGGACTATAACGGTCAGGTGCCGGTCTTGCTCTGCTTGCTCTTCATCTTCGCCATCAGACCGGCAAAGCCATCCTTGGCGATGATCTTGTTGAACTGCGTCCGGTAGTTCTCGACCAGGCCAACGCCATCGGTCTTGATGTCCCAGGCGCGCAGCTTGTCGCCGTCCTTGACCAGGACGTAGTCGACCGCGATCGAGTACGGGCGGCCCTTGCGCTTGGTATTTACCTTGGTCGTCACGACGACGTTCCCGGCCTTGTCCGTGGTCTCACCGGTGTAGTCGACGGTGTACTGGAGGTTCCCGCGGAGCCCCTTGACGTAGTTCTCCTCGATCAGCGCGCGGAGCAGGCTGAGGAACTCGGTCTGCTGGGGCTTGCTGAGCTTGGCCCACTGGTCGGCCATCGCGCGCTTGCCCAGCTGATCGATATTGATGAAGTCGCGCACGCTGACCGTGACCTTCGCGGTCAGGTCCTTCTCCTCCTTCGAGTTGGGCGTGACCTTCTGCTTGAGCAGCGTGGCGATCGTGTCGGTCGCCGACTTCACGACCTTGGCACCCGGCCCCGCCGGCGCGGCAAGCGCTGGCACGGCAAAGGCGAACATCAGAACAAAGATGATTCGTCGCAACATGGCTCTCCCTGGACGCTAGCGAGCCGCACGGAATTCACCAGCGGCACGCCCGAGGCGTACCACGGCGACGTTCCACTGGAAGACCGCCTGCGCCCACCTCGCACGCATCTGGAACCATGCCAGGTAGGCATCAGCCAGGTCCTTGGGCTCGGCCGTGCCGATCGCGTCGGCCTGGAGGACCGAGGCAAGCCAGGTCCGGCCGGCCTTCTCACCCTCGGTGGCGGCGAGGACCTTGTCGAGCGCTCCCGTGGCCTCGGCGAGTGCGGTCTCGGCATCGTAGCGCGCGCCGATCGCGGCGAGCTCGCTCTGCGCACGCGCCTTGCCGGCCTCCGCCCGCGCGCGATCGACGCGCGCCTTGACGGTCCACGGCTCGATCGTCCATTGCAGCGCGATCACGATCCCGAGGCCGGCGCGGTTGAACGGATCGTTCGCGAACACCGATGGTGGATCCTCGACACCTTGCGCGCGTGCGATGCTCGCGCTGCCGACCAGCGCGAGATCCGGGAAGTAGTAGGCACGCGCCATGTCCGCGAGGTCCTGCGCGGCGCGCGCGCCTTCGCGAGCGGCCAGCGCCTGCGGGCGCGTCAGCCCGAGCGCACTCGCAGGCAACGTGTGCCTGACCTGTTCGAGCGGCACGTCGTCGACGTCGGCCTCCGCGACGCCGGTCAACGCGCGCAATCCGGCCAGCGCCTGGCGCTCTCCCGCGAGCGCATCCGCGCGCTGCGCCTTGGCCTCGGCAAACAGCACGGCGACGCGCTGGCGATCCTGGATCGACACCGCATCCTTGCCGGTGCGCTCGTCCATCCGCGCCGTCGCCTTCGCGATCTCCTCGATCCCGTCGTCGAGCATGAACCCGAGCTCGCGCGCGAGCTTGATCCCCCAGTAGGCGCGCACTCGCCGACGAGGCCGGCACGCGCCGCGGCTCGCGCGTGTGCGATCTTGCCGAACGTGTACAGCGGCTGCGTGACGTCGATCTGGGCGCCACCGAACACGCCGTCGAACCGGAGCGCGAAGTTCTCCGGCTCGGTCTGGGTGCAGGCCGGTGGATCGACGCACGTGATCTTGGGGCTGATCGTGCCGAACGCCGTGGCCTTGATCCGGGGCAGGCGGGCGGCGTCGGCTTCATCGATCCGGGCGGCCGCCGCGGCGGCGTCCCCCGTAGCCATCCGCACCCGCGGGCCGGCGACCGTCTTCGCGAGCACCTGATCGAGCGTCAGCTTGACCGGGGCCGCGACCGCGATCGACGCGGCAAGCGAAGGCCCGAGAACCGCGAGCACGACAACATACGGGCGCATGGCCCGCGTTGTACCCCACTGCTCGCGGGCGCACTACGCGGCGCGGCGCATCGGCTCGGCGTCGGCGTCCGCGCGGCCGCCACAGTGCGGGCACGACACGAGCTCGGCCGGGTAGGGTCCGCCGCAGTAGTGACAGAACATCTTGCCGACGAGGGCACCGGCGATCGGGATCAGCTCCGGATGCGGATACCTGGCCTCGAGCTCGATCGACGACAGCCGATCGGTCTCCTCCGACGGCTGCCAGATGATCTCGATCGCGACCAGATCGCCGGCGCTGCGGTGCGAGGACGCCTCGAGCGCGAGCCGGAGGTGCTCGCCGTCTCCGACTGCGCCGACCGTGAACAGCTCGCCGCGCGCCGCGACCACGATCGTGACCAGGATCAGCCCCTCGCCTTCGTGCGAGCGCGGGATCGACTCGGGCGCGGTCTGGGTGTGGATCTGTCCCTGCTGGTTCTGCACGGTCTGGTGCTGGAACCGCGCGCGCGCGTCGTTGGCGTGACGATCGAACACCTGCTTGGCATCACCGATCCAGCGGACCGGCTCGTTGACCGCGCCGCCGTAGACCCAGGCGTCGCGGACCCGGCGCAGCATCAGCGTCACCTCGCGAAGCATCACGGCGCGGCCGTCCTGCGTCGCGGTGTCCGCCGTCTTCGCGATTCGCGCCAGCTCGGCCTGGACGAACTTGCGGGCGCGGCCGTCGAGCGCGATCCGGACGACGCTGACGTCCACCTGGTCTCCAACGGGAGTCTCGAACGCGCCGAGCGACATCGACTGCCGCTTCGTGCGTTCGGCGAGCTGGGCGAGGCCCCAGATCACGCCGCCGACGATCACGAGGATCACCAGGCCACCCGACGACATGCCGCCGCCGCTGCCGGACGAGCTGTAGCCGCCGTCACCCGAGTAGCCGCCGCCCGAATAGCCACCGCCCGACGACGAGTGCCCGCCACCTCCGCCGGATGACGAAGTCCCGCCACCTCCGCCGGATGACGAAGTCCCTCCGCCGCCGCCCCAGCTACCTCCGCCCATCGAGCCGCCGGTGTCTGCGACCGCCACGGCCGCGACCAGGCCCACGATCAGGAACGCAGCGCGCGCGAGTCCTCGAATCCCCATCGCGTGATGGTAACGGATCACGAAGGCGGTGCTACGAGATCTCGCGCCGACCGCTACGCAGGATCACGCGCGTGATCTCCAGCGGCGCGAGCAACCGCACCGGCGGCCCCCAGTAGCCGCAGCCGCGCGTCACGTAGAGCTGCGTGCCTCCGATCTCGTAGCGGCCAGCGAGCAGGCCGCCTTGCTGGATCTTCACGATGTAGTGCCACGGCCAGATCTGGCCGCCGTGGGTGTGCCCCGACAGCTGGAGATCGACGCCGTGGCGCGCGGCGCGATGGACCTGGCGCGGCTGGTGTGCGAGCAGCACGAGCGCGCGCGAAGGATCGCGGCCCGTGGTCGCGCGCCCGAGATCCTCGCCGTGGCCGCGGAAGCTGCTCGCGCCCCAGTCGTCGACACCTGCGAGCTCGAACCCGCCATCACGATCCGCCGCGATGGTCACCCGCTCGTTGCGGAGATACGTCGCGCCGAGCCGCCGCAGCTCCGCGATCCACGGGTCGACGCCGGAGTAGTACTCGTGGTTGCCGGTCACCGCGAAGACCCCGTATTTCGCGCGCAGCGAGCCGAGCGGCGCGAAGTCGTCGCGCAGGTCGTTGACCTTGCCGTCGACCAGATCACCCGTGAGCGCGATCAGATCCGGTGCGAGGCCATTGGTGCGATCGACGACGCGCTGGACGAACGCGCGGTCGATCGTCAGCCCGACGTGCAGATCCGACAGCTGGACGATCGTGAAGCCGTCGAGGCTTGGAGGCAGCTTCGCCAGCGTGATCTCGACGTTGACGATCTCGTGCGTGCCACGCGCGGTGGCCATTCCTCGCGCCATGCTGATGCTCCCGATCGACAGTGCGGCGCCACCCGTGGCGCGCGCGAGAAACCTCCGGCGGTCGTGAGACACCGCCGGTTGTGGCCGCTTCGCGAGCCGGCGCGCGAGCCGCATCGCGAGCGACGCAACGTCGAGCGCGACCACGGCGACGAAGATCAGCCCGACCAGCGCCATCCACGGCAGCGAGACCCAGCCGAGCGTCGCCGATAGCTCGGGCCACGCGTTGCGGCTCCACGTCGTGATCGGCACGGCGAGAAACAGCACGACCATCGCGACCGTGGCGATCACATGCGCACGGCGTGGCAGACGCGCTCGCCGGACCAGGCGAGCCCACACGTAGCCGTGGATCCCGGCGGAGATCAGGCTTCCCACCAGGATCCGGCCGATCAGCGCGAGCACGCGGCACCATAGCAATTGCCATGCGCCCGGGAAGCGGCATGCTGCCCTCATGGTCGCCGTTGTCGAGGCTCCCGAGGTCGCGCCACTCCCCGTGGGACCGGTCGTGCTCTACGACGGCGTCTGCGGGCTGTGTGCGCGATCGGTGCGCTGGATCCTTCATCACGAGCGCGATCACGCGCTGCGGTTCGCGCCGCTCCAGGGCCCGACCGCCGCCGCGTTGCGCGCGCGCTATCCACAGATCCCGAGCACACTGCAGAGCGTCGTCTACGTCGACGGCGCGCGTGCGCACCTGCGGTCGAAGGCGTTCCTTCACATGGCGAAGCACTTCCGCAGCCCGTGGCGGTGGGTGCACGCGCTCCGCTGGTTCCCCGGGTTCATCCTCGATCTCGGGTATCGCGTGATCGCCGCGATCCGCTACCGGGTGTGGGGCACGGTCGACAGCTGCGAGCTGCCGGCACCCGAGCAGCGCGTGCGCTTCCTGCCCTAACCGCCCTAGCACTTCTCGACCAGCGCGGGCAGCCCACCGCGCGGGCGCAACGTGACGAGCGGCTCGGGTACCACGTGACTCGCGAGGATCCGCAGCCGCGCGTGCTGGACCATCGTCGCGAGACACAGCTGCGCCTCGAGCAACGCGAAGTGCGATCCGATGCAGACGCGCGGGCCGGCGCCGAACGGAAGGTAATGATGGCGCGGTCGCGCCTGCTTCGCCGCGGGCAGCATGCGATCCGGATCGAACTTCAGCGGCGATGGGAAGTAGTCGGCGCGGCGATGGATGCCGCGGATGTAGACCGCGACGATCGAGCGCGCCGGCAACTGGTGACCGCCGAGCTCGACGTCGCGCAGCGCCTGGCGACCCGTCATGTACGCGGGCGGGTGGAGGCGCATCGCCTCCTCGAGCACGGCGAGGTTGTACGGCAACGCTGGAAGATCCTCCGCGGTGACCGCGCGATCGCCGACGACCTCGTGCAGCTCCTGCTCGAGCCGGGCGAGTACCTGGGGGTTGCGGCCGAGCTCGTACCAGGTCCAGGTCAGGGTGTTCGCGGTGGTCTCGTGCCCGGCGAGCAGCAGCGTCATCACCTCGTCGCGGACCTCGCGATCGGTGAGCCCGGCTTGCGCCCCTTGCGGCTCGCTGGCGTCCCGCGCGAGCAGCAACATGGAGAGCACGTCGCCGCGATCGGTGCCGCGACGGCGGCCATCGGCGATCATCCGGTAGACGACCTCGTCGAGCATCGCGACCGCCCGCCGCATCCGGACGTGGCGCGGGAGCGGCCAGCGGTAGCCGAGCTGGACCGGCGAGGTCAGGCTCGCGACCATCGAGCGCATCGCGAGCTCGAGTCCCTCGGCGACGGTCTTCGCCTCGCCGCGGACGTCGGCCCCGAACAGCGTGCGACCCGCGATCGCGAGCGTCAGCTCCATCATCTCGTGCGAGACATCGATCTGCTGGCCGGGTCGCCAGCGTGCGACCTGCGCGCGGGTCTCGTCGACCATGACCTGGCCGTACGCGGCGAGCCGCTTCGGCACGAATGCGGGCGCGAGTAACTTGCGGTGGCGCTTGTGGGTCGCGCCCTCCGCGGTCAGCAGGCCCTCGCCGAGGAGCGGCGCGAGGAACTGGAGGATCGGCGACTTCTTGTAGGCCGCGGCATCCTCGGACAGCACGCGATGCGCGAGGTCCGCGCAGGTCACGATATAGAACGTGACGTGGGCCAGCGACACGCGCGCGATCGGTCCGAGCTCGACCGCGCGGTCCTGCAGGCCCAGGCGATCGCGGCGGAACGCGAGCAGGTTGCCGAGCACCGGCAACCCAGGGATCGCGGGCACGGAGGTGACGGCCGCGGGGGGAGACAGGAACGTGCTGGTGGATGCGGCCATGTGTGCTTAGAATGCGAGCGTTTGCTCACATTGCCAACTCGCGTTCCGCACGCGGGGTTGAGGTCGATTCCATGCACCGACAAGTCAAGACCACGCCACGGAAACGGCCGCGCCAGGCCCGCAGCCGCGCGACCGTCGATACGATCATGGCCGCGAGTGCTCGGATTCTGGTCAAGCGCGGCTTCGATGGCTTCACCACGAACGAGGTCGCCGAGGTCGCCGGCGTCTCGATCGGGTCGCTCTACCAGTACTTCCCGAACAAGGAGGCGCTGGTCGCCGCACTGATCGAGCGCCACGTCGAGGAGATGAACTCCGCGATCCTGTCGGAGCTGACCCGCGTCGCGCAGCTGCCGATGGGCCGCGCTGTGCGAGCGGTGATCGAGCTGACGATCCGGGCGCATGCGATCGAGCCCGAGCTGCACCGCGTGTTGACCGAGCAGGTACCGCGCGTCGGTCGAATGGCCAAGCTGCGCGAGCTCGACGCGATCTGCCACCGGATGGTCGCCGGGATCCTCGGCGCGCGACAGGCCGAGCTCGCGATCCGCGATCCGGAGACCGCCGCGTTCGTGATCGTCGCGGCGATCGAATCGATCGCGCACCGCGCCGCGCTGTTCTCGCCCGAGCGACTCCGAGATCCGCGGCTCGTCGACGAAGCTTGTTCGCTGGTCACGCGATACCTCGGCGTCGCGGACGACTGATATGGTCCGCGCCATGCGAATTGCGTGGCTCGGGCTGGTCCTCGTGATGGGGTGTCCACAGAAACCGGTTGCGACCGGTCCCTCGCTGCCCACCGGCGCCGGATGTCCGACCGCCGCCGGCGTTCACGTCGCGTCGTACGTGCTGCCCGAGGAGGGCGCGAAGGGTCACACCGGCTGGGTCTTGCCACTGCACGACAAGGTGGTCGACACCGTCGAGGGCACTCCGGACTTCGCGACCATCGATGCCGCCGCCGCGATCGCCGCGGGTGTGCCGGCTGCGCCCGCAAGTCTCTGGCTGCTCGCACCGGGCGCGCGGCCGTGCCGCGCCTCGCTCGGCAACTACTACGCTGCGGCGATCGCGTCGAAGACACCAAACATCGCGTACGGCATCGAGCTCGGTGGCTGTCCCGCGCCCAAGGATCCCGAGACCGCCTCGGCGATCGTGCTGGCCTCGTCCGAGTCGCCAGGTGGCTGTCAGGCGATCGCGCCGCGCTCGGTCGCGCAGCGCCTCGGCGAGGCGGACAAGGACAATCGATGGTCGCGTCCGCGGACCGAGACGGCGATTCCTCCCGTGCTCGCGAGCGCGATCCCGGCGCGCGAGTGCGTGGCGCCGGGTTGCGAGAAGCTGTGGTCGATCGCGCAGGTCGACGTCGGCAACCAGCCCGTCGCGTGGGCGGGCGCCGTCAACTGGATCGCGATCCCTGACGCTGCCGCGCCCGAGACCCAGTGCGACTGGAAGGTCGAGACGTTCAGCGGCTTCTTCGTCGCCGGAACCGGCGGCGTGCCGACCCGCGTGACCGAGGGCCAGGACCATCCGCTCGCGCTGACGGCGGTGCTGGTCGACCAGGGCGGCGCGCGCGTGCTTGTCGCCGAGGGTCCTGGGGAGTACTCGACCTACGACCTCGCCGCCGGCAAGGCGACGCTCGGCCGCCACCTGGTGTGGCTGCGACCCGACGACGAGTCGTACGCCGCGATCGATCACCTGGGGCCGGGCTGTCCGTGATGCCGCATCGCTGGCAGTTCTTCCGTGCCGGTGGTGTCGATCAGGTCAGCCTGCAGGATGCCGGCGATCTCCGCGCACTCTCGGAGCTCGATCTCAAGCTGTGGGTCGCGCTCGCGATGCCGATCGTCGGCGTCGACATCGATCCCGAAACCCTCAAGCATCTCGATCTCGAGGGCGACGGACGGATCCGCGCGCACGATATTCGCGTCGCGGTCGAGTGGGTCGACAAGACCTTCGTCAAGCCCGACGACATCCTGATCGGCGCCGACTCGGTACCGCTGTCCGCGATCAAGGACGCCGCCGTGCTCGCGTCGGCGAAGCGCATGCTGAAGGATCTCGGCAAGCCGGACGCGACCTCGATCACGATCGACGACGCCGACAAGATCACGCATGCGTTCGCCGAGACCGTGCTGAACGGTGACGGCGTCATCGTGCCGCGCTCGACCGAGGACGCGGAGCTGCGGCGGGCGATCGAGGACGCGATCGTCGCTACCGGCGGCATGCCGGATCGCAGCGGCAAGCCGGGCATCGACCAGGAACACGCGGACACGTTCTTCACCGCCGTCGATCAGCGCGTCGCATGGATCCGGCGTGGCAACGAGGCGGCGCTGCATCCGCTCGGTGCCGGCACCGTCGCCGCGGCGGACGCGCTCGTGGCCGTGCGTGCGAAGCTCGAAGATCACTTCACGCGCTGCCGGATCGCGGCGTACGACCCGCGCGGGGCGATCGCGATGAGCGGCCTCGACACCGAGCTCGCGGCGGTGGCGACGCGCGCGCTGACCCTCGACGACGACGAGCTCGCGAAGCTACCGCTCTCGAAGATCGAGGCGACCGGGCGACTGCCGCTGCGGACGGGCCTCAACCCGGGCTGGGGCGACAAGATCGCGGCGTTTGATCGCGCGGCGATCACGCCCGTGCTCGGTCCGCGTGACGCGCTCACCGCGAGTGAGCTGGCTCAGATCACCGACAAGCTCGCCGCCTTCGAGCTGTGGCGGTTCGAACAGCCGAAGACGATCGTCGACGCGCTCGATCCGGCGTGGCTCGAACAGCTGGCCGCGCCGGGTCTGCGCATCCGCATCACCGAGGTGATCGCAGCCGATCTCGCGCTGGGCGCCGAGTACGACCTGATCACGAGCGTCGCAAAGACGGTGCGACTGCAGCGTGACTTCGGGCGCGTGCTCCGCAACTTCGTCAACTTCTCCGATTTCTACGGCCCCAAGCGCGACGGCATCTTCCAGACCGGCACGCTGTACCTCGACGCGCGCGCGATGCACCTCTGCGTCCCGGTCGTCGATGCGGCGAAGCACGCCGCGCTCGCGGCGTCCTCGGATTCGTACCTGGTCTACGTCGACCTCACGCGCGCGACCGACAAGCGCACCGTCGCCGCGGCGATCACCAACGGTGATGGCGAGAACCTGTTCGTCGGGCGCAATGGCGTGTTCTACGACCGAGCCGGCCTCGACTGGGACGCGACGATCATCAAGATCGTTGGCAACCCGATCAGCATCCGCGAAGCGTTCTGGATGCCGTACAAGAAGCTCGCCCGCGTGATCGAGAACAACGTCACCCGTCGCGCCGAAGCCTCCGACACCGCCTCGAATGCGAAGCTCGACGCGGTCGGCAAGACCGTGGCGCACGCGGACGTTCACGCACCGGCGGCGCCGGCTGGAGCTCCAGCGCCGGTGCCAGCGCCCGCCCCGGCGGCGTCGCCAGCGGCAGCGCCGAAGACCAAGATCGATCTCGGGACAGTCGCCGCGATCGGCGTCGCGATCGGCGGCATCGGCACGCTGTTCGGCGCGCTGCTCGCCGTGATGTTCGGGCTCGGACCCTGGCTCCCGATCGGGATCGCGGGCCTGCTGCTGCTGATCTCGGGGCCCTCGATGCTCCTCGCATGGCTCAAGCTTCGCCGCAGGAACCTCGGCCCGATCCTCGATGCCAACGGCTGGGCGATCAACAACCGCGCAAAGGTCAACGTGGCATTCGGCGCCACCCTGACCGAGCTCGCGAAGCTGCCGAGCAACAGCCAGCGCCGCTCGACGACCCGTTCGCCGACAAGAAGACGCCGTGGAAGCGCTGGGTCGCGCTGATCGTGATCCTCCTGCTCGCGGTCAACTGGTACCGTGGCAAGCTCGATGGCCTGCTCCCGAAGTTCGCGCGGTCGACCAGCGTGCTCGGGGATCAGGCTCCCGCGGCCAGGTCCGATCACGAGGCTGACCCGAAGCCCGAGGCGAACCCCGCGAACTAACGGGCAAACTCTCCACGCAACCCGCGCATGCAGTGGACGATGCGCACGCCCATGACCGGTCAGCTCCACGGCTTTCACCAGCAGCTCGAGCGCGTCCGCCTCCGCACCATGCTCGCTGTGGAGCGGGCGAGCGCGAAGCCCGATCCCGAGGTGCTCGAGCGACTCGGTCGCCAGCTCACCGGCCTCGAGGCCGTGCTCGCGGAGCTGCGCGATGCGGCGCGCGATCAGCTGCTGGCGTTCCGGCTCGGGCTCGACGACACCGATCTCGAGCTGATGTGGACGGCGGTCGCGGTCGCCGCCGATCCGCGCCTGGTCCCACACCTCCAGGTGCTCGGTGGGCAGGACGCGCGCCGCGGGATCTCGCTGTGGCTCCACGCGCAGATCTGGCAGCTCGAGGACGAGCGCCCGCGCGAGCTCGCACAGCGGCTGGCCGGCGGGCATCCCTTGATCCGGGATCACCTGCTGGTGTGGACCGGCGAGCCGGGCACCGCGAATCGCACGCTGGTCGCGGCCTCGCGCACCGTCACGTGGCTCGCCGGCAGCGAGGAGCTCGACGAGACGATGTGTGGGGCAGGGACCGTGGTCGCGGTGCCGGCGCAGCTCGCGCTCGACCCGCGGCAGGAAGCTTCGGCCGCCAATCTCCCGGGCGTGTTGCTCGGCACGCCGTCGCCGCTGGTGATCGTCGAGGGAGCGAGCGGCACCGGTCGCCGCACGGCGATCGCGAGTGTCGCCGCGAAGCTCGGCAAGCCCGTGATCGCACTCGATGTCCGCCGGCTGCCCGCGGGTCCCGCCGCACTCGAGCTCGCACTCGTCGGGCTGCGCCGCGAGTGCCGGCTGCGCGATGCGATCCCGCTGGTGCTCGACCTCCACGAGCTGATCACTGCCGAGGGTACCTCGGAGTCGCTGCGCATCCTGGCGCGGGTCGTCGATGCGATGCCCGGCCCGTTCGCGGCGACCGCCAGCCAGCGCAGCCTCGATCTGCCGGTGGCGCGTCCGATCGTCCGCGTTCGCTGGCAGGTGCCCGACACCGCGACCCGGCGCGCGATGTGGGTCCGGGCGCTCGGTGCAGATGCCGCCGCGATCGAGACAGAGCTCGACGACATCTCGATCCGGTACGGGCTCGGCGCCGGTGGCATCGCGCGTGCCGTGATCTCGGCGCGGCTGGTCGCCGGCACGTCACCACTGACATCGCGCCACGTGGTGGAGGGCGTCCGCTCGAACATCGCGGAGGCCCTCGGGGACCTCGCGGTCCGCCAGGAGGTCTCGCAGACCTGGGACGATCTGGTGCTCGCGCCCGACATCCAGGACCAGATCACGATGCTGGTGTCCCGCGTCAAGCACGCGCACCGGGTGCTCGAGGACTGGGGGTTCTCGTCGAAGTTGCCGAAGGGCGCAGGCGTCGCGGCCCTGTTCAGCGGCCCGCCGGGTACCGGCAAGACGATGGTCGCCGGCTTGATCGCGCGCCAGCTCGATCTCGAGCTCTACCAGGTCGATCTCTCGAAGGTGGTCTCCAAGTGGGTCGGCGAGACCGAGAAGCAGCTCGCGAAGATCTTCGAGGCCGCGGAAGCGGGTCACGCGCTGCTGCTGTTCGACGAGGCAGACTCGCTGTTCGCGAAGCGTACCGAGGTCAAGTCCGCCACGGACCGCTACGCGAACCTCGAGGTCAACTACCTGCTGCAGCGGATCGAGAGCTTCGGCGGCGTCTCGATCTTGACCACGAACCTCGAGACCAGCATCGATCCCGCGCTCCGCCGTCGGCTCGCTGCGAGCGTCGCCTTCTGGCCGCCCGAGGAATCCGAGCGTCAGAAGCTGTGGCGCCGGATGCTGGTGTCGCGCGCACCGATCGACGCCGACCTCGATCTCGACGAGCTCGCCGCGGCGTTCGACGAGATGACCGGCGCTAACATCCGCAATGCGGCGCTGTCCGCGGCGTTCCTCGCCGCCGCCGAACAATCACCGATCACGCAGAAGCTGCTCGAGCGAGCAGCCCGTGCGGAGTACGCGTCGATGGGACGCGTGCTGGGACGAAAGTAACAACAAGGAGACGGACCATGGGCGACCACCAAAAAGAGCACAGCAAGTCACACGAGCGCGAGCAAGCCGCCTCAACCGACGTCAAAGACCTCACGAAGATCAGCGACGACGAAGCCGAGAACATGGACGAGCAGTCCCGCAAGGAGCGGAGCAAGAAGATGCCGAAGGACGTCCACGGCCGGATCGTCTCGGTCTCCGTCGTCGACGGAAAGTCCAAGATCTTGATCGCGGGACTGACCGAAGGCCTGAAGCCCGGCACCGAGGGCTACGTCAAGAACGGCAACGGCATGCTCGCGAAGTTCACCATCGCGATCCACGACCATCGCACGTCGATGGCGTACGTCGATCTGACTCCCGACATGCTGCACGACCACAGTGAGGTCGTGCTGAATCCGACGTCGATGCCGAAGGCCTCCGAGCGCAGATCGGACATCAAGACGCGCGTCGTGGGGGTGTCGGTCGTCACCGTCGATCAGCGGCAGCGGACCAAGATCCTGCTCGGCATCGGCACCAGCCACGGCGCACGCGACGACATGCAGGGCTTCCTGACCGACGAGAGCGGCAAGCCGTTCGAGCACTTCGAGGTCACGCGCGCGGGCTCGCTGAGCTGCGAGGCGCTGGTCGACGCGACGATCGATGACGTTCACCGTCACACGACGGTAATGCTGAATCCGTCGCGCGAGAAGCACTAGGCAATGCGGCCGCTCGTCGCGATCGCGCCGATCCTCGTGCTGGGCATCGGTTGCTCGGATCCGTCCGCGGCGCCACCGCCGGCACGGCCACCGATCCGCGCGGATGCCGGGACGATCGGACCACACCACCTGTTCCCCACGGGCGGGAGCGACGCGGTGTTGGCGACCGGCGCGCCGGATCGAGGACCCGAGGTACCTCTCACCTACGCCGTGCCGTCACGCGGCTCGCTGGTGTGGACGAAGCACGCGTACTGCGAGGTCGACGAGAACCTGCCGATCTGTGGCGACGGTCCACTTGTTGGCCTCGAGCACTACCGGGTCGGGCGTGCCGAGGGCCGGATCGTCGTCGAGCAGCTGCGTGGCACCCAGATCGACACGATCTGGGTCTACGAGACGGCGGCCACCGGGGCTCCGGTTCGTCGGTTGACGCTGGCCGACGGGCGCCGCGTCGCAAAGCTGGTGACGTTTGGTGACCGCACGTTCACGTCGCGCCTGCGGACGGGAGCAAACGCGCTCGGCGGGTGTGGTCGCATCGGGTTCAGTGTGGATCCAGCGGGGCGGATCCGCGAGCGCCGGTGTCTGCAGTGGAACGGGGAGCCGATGCGTGACGAGGACGGCATCGCGATGACCCGTACGGAGCGTGACCCGCGCGGGTTTGCGGTCGCGCAGCTACGGTTCGGGCTCGACGGCAAACCAGCCACGGGTCGCGACTTCGTGCACCACCTGATCTACGAGCTCGATGCGATCGGGCGTGCGCGCACCGTGTGGCATCGCGATCTCAAGGAGCAACCCACCGCCTCGGCCGACGGCTGCTTCGGCTGGGCGTTCGGGCGTGACGCAAAAGGCCTGCCGGTGCGCGAGACCTGTCTCGGCGCCGATCAGCGGCCGATCGCGAGCGTGCGCGGCGTCGCGGCAGTCGCAGCGCGATTCGACGTCCGCGGCTGTCAGATCGCGGAGCGGAACCTCGGACCGACCGACGAGCCTGTGGTCGACGACGATCGCGTGCACGGGACCGACTTCGTGCGCGACGCGCAGTGCCGCGAGCTCGAGCGACGTTGCATCGGTCTCGACGACAAGCCGATGGCGTGTGAGCCCGGGGCGGCCGCGCGCGAGGTCACGCAGCGCGACGCGGCGGGTCGCGAGGTGGCGATCCGGCACTACCGCGCCGACGGCAAGCCGGGCCGCGACCGGCGCTACAGCGTGTTCGAGCTCCACACCCGCTGGGACGACCGCGACCGGGCCGTCACGGTCACCTGTCACGACCGCGATGGCAGCGCGATCGATTGCCGCAACACCGGGTTCCACGGTGCTCGCTCGACCTACGATGACGCCGGGCGCGAGATCGAGCGTCGGTTCTTCGATGCGACCGGTGCATCCACCCACAACCGTGGCACCAAGCTGCGGCGGTTCGGCTACGACAGCTACGACCACCTCGCAGAGTCGGCCACCGGCGACGATGCCGGCGGCGAGCCGGAATTCAATGGCGCCTCCGTCCGGCGCGATCTCTACGATGCCTACCATCGCCGGTTCGCAGTGCTGATGTTCGACCGCAAGTCGACGCCGGCGATGTACACCAGCTGCTTCGCGGGCGTCACCTGCCCGGACACCGCGTGGCATGCCGTCCGCGTCACGCGTCGCGCCGATGGTCGCGTCGAGACCAACCTGTTCTTCGACGTCGCCGGTCAGCTGATCAGGACCGTGCAGTGCGAACAGGTCGCCTGCTTCGAGTAAGCTCCGCCGGGATGATCCGCTGGCTCGCCGTGGCAGCCGTGCTCGCGGTGGCATGCGGAGCCGATGCGCCGCCAGCGCGACGTGCGCCGGTCGCGAAGTCTCCACCAGCCGCCGGCGCTCCGGTCCGGCAGACCGCGGGCGCGCCCACCGCGAGACCGTCGGCTCCGAAGCGTGCGGTCGCGCTGGTCACCGATCCGGTCGCGCTCGCCGCCCTCGCCGAAGGCGGTGGCGCGTTCGCCAGGCTGATGAGCGACGGGGATCGCGCGACGATCACGCGGATCACGCGCGCCGAGATCGCGGCGGCCGGGAAGGGCGATCCCGACGCGGGCGTCGGGATCGCAGGGAACAGCCATCGCCTGTTCGACGCCGGATGGCTGGAGCGCGGGAGCTACGAGCTGGTCGGCCTCGCGTTCCGGATCGATCGGCTGCCGGTGACGCCGGCCACGTGCGGAGACGTCCGGCTGATCTACCGGCTCGCGTACCGGGCGCGGACTGCCGGGGTCGAGGTCGGGTCGCGGTTGCCGATGACGGTCGCGATCGTGCTCGACGGCGCGCCGCGCGAGCCCACGGACACCGACACGCTGGGCTGTCGTGCGGCGGCGGAGGCGTGGCGATTCGACACCGCGAAGACCGGGCGCCCGCTTGGCGAGGCGATCCTGGCCGGGCCGCTCGGCGCCGGGCGGCTCGCCCGCGAGCACGTGCGGCAGGTGCTGACCAACACGCAGGTCGTGCGCTGGCCGTCCGGGGCGCGTCCCGATCTCGCGGGTCACGCCGAGTACGCACTGCGCGCGTTCCGGATCGACGGCGGCAAGCTGGTCGCCGCACTCGCTGACCACACGCCGGACGTCGCGAAGCTGCGCGATCGCAAGCAGCGCGATCGGCTGATCACCTGGTTGCAGAGCCCGGCGACGCTCGATGCGATCGACCTCGGGTGGGCGCAGCTCCCCGTGGAGCTGACGGCCCAGCGCTCGCTCTCGGTGTCACCCCGCGGGTTCGCCCGCCGCGCGAACCGTCCGTTTCGCCAGCTGGTGGCGCCCGTCAAGCTCGCCGGCCTGGCGCTCGTAAAGCGTCGCGCGATCAGCTCGCCGGAAGCGTTGCTCCGCCGGCTCGACGAGCACACCTGCGCGGGATGCCATCAGGCCCAGACGATCGCGGGCTTCCATCTGCTCGGCGAGGACGGTCCCGACGTCGCACCTGGCAACGCGCTCGCGACGTCGATCTCGCCACCACTCGTTGCCGAGCGCGCGCGCCGCGAGGCACAGATCGAGGCCGTCGCCGCAGGCAAGGAACCCGATCTGTTCCGGCCGGCGTTCGAGCGCGCGGGCAAGACCGGCCAGCGTGGCTCGCGCTGCGGGCTCGGTGATCCAGGCTTCGCGAGCTGGTCGTGTCACAAAGGCCTGACGTGTCAGGCGACGGATGCGCCGCTCGATGATGCGGCGATCGGCGAGTGCTTGCCGCCGCCGGACCGGCGCGAGGTCGGCGATCCATGCGAGCTCGGTCCGCTCGAGGCCAACGCGAACCCGCGACGGGATCACGGGCCGCGCGCGACTCCCGGACCGTGCCTGGAGGGCGGCTGCCAGACCAACCGCGTCGGCTTTCCGGCGGGATGTGTCGCCCGACCTGCGACCGACTCCCGGCCGATGGTACGTGCGGCGTGATCGCGGTGCTGACGCCGTTCAACGACTGCCTCGCTCGCAACCGCGCGTTCCCCGAGTGCCTGGCCCAGCACGTGACGCCCGCCGGGCTGCGCAGCTGCGACGATCAGCATCCGTGCCGCGACGACTACGTGTGCGCGCGCACCCCGTCGGCAGCGGCGGGTGCACCCCGCCGTACTTCTTGTTCCAGCTCCGGGTCGACGGCCACCCGCCGAGCCGCGCCGCGATCGTGCCCTGAGTCGGCGCGGGCCCTGAACGGGTCCTCACCATGGACGGATCGATACCTGATCGGGCACCGGGGGTGACGCCGTGGTTACCGGCTACCGGGCCTCAGATCGCAGTATCCTCGACCATGGCTCTGCCAGCGCACGCGCGAGCGTGGGCTTCGCCAACGTGAAGTTGGTGCGATTGCGGTCGCGGCGATCGAAGACGCCGAGCTCCGCAGGCGCGACACTCTGGAGCGAGTTGTTGCCGTTGCTCGAGTCGCGTGAAGATCCAGCGCCGAGGCAGGCTTCGCGCGCTACTCGTCTCATCTCGCGAATAGCGAGCACTCACGACAAGGAGCGGCGGGTCAGCGAGTTGGCGCGTGGGGTCATCGCGATGACGATGCGCGCGATCTACGACGCGAGCATGCAGACGCAGCCTTCGATCCCGGTCACCATCGCAGCCGTGATGTCGTCCACGCGCAAGATCGTCGTCCACGCGGCGGGCGGCTACGACCGCCTGAAGCTAAAGACCTGCCCGCTCTCGATCCCGAAGCGCGGCGAGGTGCGGATCGACGTGCGCGCGATCGGCGTCAACTACGCCGACACGATCGTCCGCATGGGCCTCTACGCCTCGGCCAAGGAGTACGTCGGCTGGCCGATCACGCCCGGCTTCGAGATCGCGGGGGTGATCGGCGCGATCGGTGACGGGGTGACGGATCTCGCGGTCGGGGCCGAGGTGTTCGCGGTGACGCTGTTCGGCGGCTACAGCTCCCACGTCGTGGTCGATCGCGCGCGCGTGTTTGCAACGCCGCCCTCGATGAGCTTCGAGCAAGCGGCGGCGTTGCCGGCGGTCTACATGAC
>JBBJLY010000417.1:0-5141 GCA_037720695.1 Kofleriaceae bacterium
GTCCGCCAGCGCGTTCGTGACGTCGGCGCGGTCCTTCGGGACGTCCTTGCACCACGCGAAGGACGCAGGCGCCGGGCCGGTCGGGATCCCCGGCGTCGGATCACCGCCCTCGGCGCTCACGTGCTGTCCAGGGCTCGAGCTCGAGCTCGTTCCGCCGAAGCCGAACAGTTGCTTTCCGTTGACCGCACATCCCGCAGCGCCGGCGACCCCGAGCGCGACTACGAACCAACCACAGGTCTGATTTGTCATGGCCGCATGCGTCGACCACGCGACACCGCGGTTGCGAACAAAGTTGGGTGGAGTCAGCGCCGGCCGCGGCCACGGCCGAGCGCGTGCTCGACCAACGGCCGGAGATCGTCGACCAGCTCGGGGGCGCAGACCAGCCGGATCGCCGCCATCGGCTGACCGAGCGGCATGTCCTCGAGCAGGCGCGACAGGGTGACGGCGCCGTAGCGCGGATGATCGATGACGTGGAGCTCCTCGTCATCGGCGGCGAGGTAGCCAACCTGTCGCGCGGTGTCGAGGTGGACATAGCTCGGCCACGCGGCGCCGAACTTGCGCTCGGCGACCTCGCGCGCCTGGGGCCACAGCCGATCGGCCGCCACCTTGTCGTCACCCAGATCGAACGTCTTGAACAGCCGGCGGTCGACCAGCCGGGCCGCCAGATCGCGCAGCACCGGATCGTCGGCGGGTCCGCCGTCGTGGCCGGCCCAACGATCGAGCGCGGTCGAGATCGAGACGTCGTGAAGCTTCAGGTAGTCGTCGACGGGGACGGTGACGCCGCGTGCCATCGCGGCCGCGATCGGGAGTCCCGCCGGCTCGGCATCCTGCCGCGAAAGCTGGGCGAACCGCTCGAGCGTCTTGATGAACATCCACTCGGCCGCGCGCACGGTCTTGTGGTGATAGACCTGCGCGTACATGTACGACCGCGCGAACAGGTACTGCTCGACCGCGTACATCCCGCGGCGGTAGTCGACGACGAGGTCCGAAGGATCGTCGTGGCCGGTGCGGACATTCGCGATCTGGATCGCGTGGATGATCCAGTCGAGATCGTAGGTGGCGTAGCCGGCACCCGAGTAGTGGCCGTCGCGAAGCAGGTAGTCGAGGCGATCGACATCGAGCTGCGACGACACCAGCTTGCGTGCGAAGTGCGGCTTGTAGCTTTTGCCCCAGAACGCGCGCAGCGTCTCGGGCAGCCCGGGCTCGAGCCCCTCGAGCACGCCACCGAGCTCGGCATTCTCGCCAACGATGCGGGCCCCCCAGCGCTCGTGATCGTGACCGGGGAACACGTGCTCCCACGCGTGCGAGAACGGCCCGTGACCGACGTCGTGAAGCAGGGCGGCGACCTTGACGTGAAGCGACAGCCTGGCGTCGAGCTCGAGCCGGCGGGTCACCCGCTGTGCAATGTGGAACGCACCGAGCGCGTGGCCGAACCGCGAGTGCTCGGCGCCGGGATAGACCAGCCACGCAAAGCCCATCTGCTTGATGCGGCGGAGGCGTTGCATCGCGTGGGTGTCGAGCAGATCGGCGAGCGGGCGATCGATGCCCTTGAACTCGATCAGGCCATGCACCGGATCGCGAAATACGCGGTCTTTCACCGTCGCCACGCGCGCATCCTACCAGTCAGAACCGCTCGACGGACGCGCCGCACCAGTTGACGAGGACCAGGCGGTGGGCCCGGGCGAACGGGGCCAGGCCACGCCCGTCCGTCCCGCGGGCGATCGCGAGATCCTTGATCCGGCCGCCGTCCTCGCGCCCGTAGACATGGCCACCGCCGATTGCATAGGCGAAGCCACCGACGACCAGCCCGCCACCGAGCGAGACCTCGCCCCGGGCCTCGGTCCCCAGTGCCTCGACGAGCGTGGCGAGCTCGATCGTGCGGCCGGCGAGCGGCTCCGGCACCCGGTTCCTGACGTGAATTGCCGTGAACCCGATCCCGACCCGCCCTTCGTGGACCGTGCGGATGTCGCCCAGCTCGGCCGCGATCTCCGGCTCGAGATCGGCGGACACCAGCTCGTGCTGGCGCCAGTCGTCCTCGTGCATCGTGCACGTCGCACCGGCGCCGGGCTGCAGCGGAGGCATCGTGTTCTCGATCGTGGGCAGGCTGAACAGGATCGATTTTGGATCGACCTTCACGATCTTGTGGAGCGTGATCCGCAGCCGGCCCGCGGCCTCGTACTCGGCCCGCGACATCGGCTCTGCCGTGACGACCTGCCACTCGTCGTTGCCGAGGTGCATCGTGGTCTGGGCGTCGAACGAGTCGGGTAGGCGATCGGCGGGCATGTTCGCCTCGCCCATCGAGCCACCCGTTGCGGCATTCACGAGCTCGACACGGATCGTCGTCACCGCTGGATGGTGCGCTAAGATCTTCGGGTGAGCCAGATCCGCGAGGTCGCGATCGAGCGCCTCGATGGCGCGGCACGCGTCGCCGACCGCGACCGCGTGGTGGTCGAGGCGCCGCTCCAGCTCCGCGCGCGCGGCACGCCGGTCGCGACCGTGATGCGCACGCCGGGTCACGACCTCGAGCTCGTGCGCGGGCTGCTCCACGCGGAGTCGGTGATCGCTGGTGCGCTGGTCCAGATCGAGGTCGACGCGGTCGAGATCGACGTCGAGGCGACCGCGTTCGCAGCCCGTGGGCTGCTGTCATCGGCCGCTTGCGGCGTGTGCGGGCGGGTCGCGATCGCGGATCTCGAGCTGCGCGCGCGAGAGGTCGCGGCAGACACCCGGATCGACTGCGCGGTGCTCGCCCAGCTGCCCGACACGCTGCGCGCGGCGCAGTCGGTGTTCGGCCAGACCGGGGGCCTGCATGGTGCGGCGCTGGTGACGCCGGCGGGCGAGCTCGTGCTGGCGCGTGAGGATGTTGGCCGCCACAACGCGGTCGACAAGGTCGCCGGCGCGGCGCTCGATCGATCCCCACAGCTGGACGCCGGTGCGCACGTGCTCGTCCTGTCGGGCCGGCTCGGCTACGAGCTGGTCCAGAAAGCGATCATGCTGGGCGTGCCGATCGTGGCGGCGGTGTCGGCCCCGAGCTCGCTGGCGATCGAGCTGGCGGAGCGGTTCGGCATCGGGCTGGCCGGTTTTGTCAGGGGATCTCGCGCGAATCTGTACGCGCACGCCTGGCGGTTCAAATCGACTTGACCCGTCCACCGAACTGAAATACCGACGACGGGCTCTGCTTTCTTGCCCCCGATCCACCCATTTCATAGGGTCTTCGTCGATGAACTACCGCGCGCTATCCCTGATCTGTTGCCTCGCCGCTTGCGGCAAGAACACGAAGGATCAGAACCCCACCACCGAATCGAAGGTGACCATCGCCGGTGAGGGCAAGCCGGGACAGCCACCGGTCAAGGCCGCCTCGCGCGGCCCCGAGCGCGCGGTGTACTCGCTCGTCGACAACCGGCTGTCCGCCCACCTGTCGCGCGGCGGCGGGCTCGTCGTCTCCGGCGCGACCGCCGGGTTCGCGAAGTACATGCGGTTCGGCAACCAGATGAAGGGCAACAAGAAGGCCTGGGACCTCCGCCAGACCGAGGGCGAAGCCAAGGTCGCGCGGTTGACCGGCAAGAATGGCAGTGTGTTCGTGCCGCTCACCGCCGCGCAGGCGAGTGGCGAGCGCGTCGTCCGCATCCGCGCACACGCAAAGGATGGCGGCACCATCTCGATGCGCGTCAACGAGAACAAGGACATCAACGGCCAGCTCGGTAGCGGCTGGTCGACCGTCGAGCTCGCGGTCCCGAGCGGTCAGCTGGTCGACGGCGAGAACGCGCTGCAGCTGTTCACGAAGTCGTCGGGCATCGGCGTCGCGTGGATCCAGGTTGGCGGCAAGACCGCTCTGGCCGAGACCGCGGACCTCAGCTTCTACGACCCCGCGCAGAAGGCGCTCACCATCCCGCAGGGCGGCCAGATGAGCTGGTACGTCATGGTGCCCGACAAGGGCAAGCTGACCGCGGATCTCGGCGACGGCGCGTGCACGGTCGACGTCCAGGCCACGGCCGAGGATGGCGCCAACGTCGACGGCAAGCTGGTCGGCGCGGGGAGCGCGGTCGACCTGTCGTCGCTTGCCGGCAAGGCCGTCCGCCTCGATCTCGGTACCTCGGGTTGTGCCAAGGCCGCGCTCGCGAACGCGGCGCTCGTCGTGCCCGGCACGCCGCCGGCGATCAAGCGCGGCGAGGCGCCGAAGTTCGTGCTGTTCGTCATCATGGACTCGCTGCGTGCCGACCGCGTGCGCGCATTCAATCCCAAGGCGCGCGCCGATGCGCCCAACTTCGACAAGCTCGCCGAGTCCGGGACGCTGTTCACGCACCACTTCGTGCAGGGCAACGAGTCGCAGGTCTCGCACGCCTCGATGTGGACCTCGATGTACCTCGCGAAGCACAAGGCCTCGCAGATGCCGGACCGGATGCCGGAGCGCTACACCACGATCGACGACGTCGCGAAGAAGGTCGGTATGTTCGCCGCCGGCGCGTCGGCCAACGGCTACATCCGGCCCGAGCGCGGCTTCGGGACCGCGTGGAACAAGTACGCGAACCACATCACGGAGAAGAAGGGCCTGAAGGGCGCCGACGTCGTCGAGGCAGGCCTTGGGTTCATCACCCCCAAGAAGGACCAGCCGTGGCTGCTCTACCTCGGCCTGATCGATACCCACGTGACGTGGCGCGCGAAGCAGCCGTGGATGGACAAGTACGACGGCGGCTACACCGGCCGGTTCAAGGACTCGTTTGGCGATGACGGCCCCAATGGCTTTGCGAAGGACCTGACCGACCGCGAGAAGGATCACGTCCGCGCGCTCTACGACTCCAACGTCAGCTATCAGGACGACCTGCTCGGCAAGCTGCGCGAGAAGCTCGAGGGCTGGGGCATCTGGGACCAGACCATGGTGATCGTCACCGCCGACCACGGCGACGAGCAGTGGGAGGACGGGCGCGTCGGCCACGCTGGCTCGCAGAAGCAGACGCTGATCCACGTGCCGCTCCTGATCCACTACCCGCCGATGTTCCCGGCCGCGAAGATCCGCTCGGGCGGCCCCTGCTCCACCACCGCACCCTGGTCCATGAACACCACCCGGCCCGCCACCTTGCGGGCGAAGCCCATCTCGTGCGTCACGACCATCATGGTCATCCCCTCCGCGGCGAGGTCGCGCATGA
>JBBJLY010000033.1:0-50367 GCA_037720695.1 Kofleriaceae bacterium
GCGCCTGGCGCAGGAACTCGCACCACGCACGCACGCCGAGCGAGTTCATGTACGTGACCTGAGCGGTGTCGAACACGACGCGCCCGACCATCGCCGGCATGAGCTCGTCGAACCGCGTGGCCTCGGTGAAGTCGCCGCGCAGCACGACGCGCGTCCGCTCGCCGTCGCGCACGACCTGCCACTGCGTGAGGTTCGCGAGCACGGCACGCGCGCGATCGTCGAGCTTCTCGAACGCGAGGCCGACGACCGTCTTGCCGTCACGAGGCTGCGCCCACACGACGTTGCCGCGAATCTGGTGCATCGCTTCGCCGTCGGGCGTGATCGACAGGTCCATCACTTGCCCTTCGGTCACGGGCTCGGGGATCACGAGCCGCACGCCGTCGACGGAGAGGTTCGAGACGGTCGCTTCGACCTTCTTGCCGCCGACCTCGACCACGATCGCGAAGGCCTCGGTGCCGAGCCGCGGCTCGCCGAGCTGGATCGCGACGACATCGTGCAGCTCGCCGGCCGTCATCGGCATGATGAGCAGCTCGTCGGCTCCCGAAGCCGAGACCTCGCGCATCTGATCACCGTTGAGGCGCTTGCCGGCCACGAGGATCACGCGGGTCGCGGGGTTCTGGGCCTTGATCGCTTTGGCGACTTCGAAGCCGCCGAGCTCGACGTCGAGCACCGCGAGCGTCGGCTCCTGGATCTTGAAAATTCCTCGCGCTTCATCCGCGTCCTTCGCGACGAGAAGCTGCAGGTCGAGCCGCTTGAACGGCGGCGCCGTGAAGTGCCGCAACAGCTCGCCATTATTCGAGACCAGGACCTTCGGCACGTGCCTCGATCAAGGTAACACGCCAAGGTCAGGTCAAGACCGCGCGCAGGATCACGATCAGCGCGATCAGCGCGACGATCGCCCCGCCGATCGCGGCGATGCCACGGACCAAGGTCCCGCGATCGTAGGCCTCGCGCTCGGCGGTCAGCTTCTCGATCTCCGTCGTGCGCGCGGTGATCGCGCCGCGCAGCCGATCGATGCGCTGGTACAGCTCGTCGAACTGAGGATCCACGATCCGGTTCAGGTTGACCAGCGTGCCGAGCGTGACGAGCCGGCGCTGGACCTCGGCCTCGGACTGACCGATCTCGCGTGACTTGCGCTTCTGCTCGGCATCGAGCTCGGCGAGCCGGTGGGTGTGGCCTTCACGCGTGTCGTTGAGGCTCCGCTTCGCCGCGTCGAGCTCCGCCTTGGCCGCATCGAGGCGCGCCGTGGCCTCGGCGATCGGGCGCTCGAGGCTCGCGAGCTGGCGATCCATGTCCTGCCGCTCGGGCTCGAGCGCGGCGGCCTCCTTGCGGTGTTGCTCGGCGCTCCGCCGCAGCTCGGCGCGGGTCTCGCCCATGCCGGTCGCGCCCGACGAGCGATCGTTGTCCTCGGCCGACTTCAGGTAGGCGCGCTGTCTGCGCTCGACCTCCTTGCGCTTGTCGCGCAACCCGCGGCGGCGACCCTCGAGATGAGCGAGCTCCTTCGCAGCCTCGTCGACCAGGCGCTCCGCCTCGCCGAGCTTGGTGTTGCGCTCGCGCTCGACGTCGACGAACTTCGAGTTCTCCTCCGCCTTGCGGGCGTCGACATCGCGGTGCTCCTGGCCGAGCACGCCCTTGCGTTCCTCGGCGGCCGTGATCGCGGCGTTCTCGGCCGAGAACACGCGGCTCTCGACCTTCGCGTTGCGCGCAACGCGGCCGAGCGCGCCGAGCACCTGATCGAGCGCGTCGGTGTCCTGGTTGATCTCGGCCCCGAGCGTCTTGATCGCGCCGCGCCGCTGCCAGCGCGCACGGCCGAACCGCATCGCGTAGCGCGACGCGTTGACCAGGCCAGGCTCGGGGATCTCCGGGATCGGGTTGACCTTGGGTGGCGCGAACGGTCGATCCGCCAGCGCGTCGGAGCGATGGATCCGGGTCGGCGGTGGGTCGACCCCATCGCTGCGTAGCCGCTGCGCCGCGATGTGGATCGGATCGCTGTTCGGTGAGCCGCCGAGATCCACCTTGGGATACCCGGGCGGTAGTACGGGCGCGGTGGGGAGCGGTGGCGGCACCGACGCTGGCTTAGCCCGCAGATCGGTCCGGCGCCGGCCGTCGTCGATCTGCGGCCCGGTGGCGGGCGGCTCGCGGCGCTGCGCGGCCGGGCCCGGCGAGATCGCGGCGAGCAACGAGCGCTGCCCGTCTTCACCCGCCGCGAGAGGCGGCGGCAACGACGGGGCGCTCTCGGCTCGCGCGGGCGGGCGATCGTAGATCGGCAGCGGCGAGGTATCGGACACCGGCGTCGTGCCGGGCAGCCGCGGCAACAGCGGTGCGGGCGGGCGGTGCTGCACTGCCATCGGCGACGTGGTGTGGGTCGGGCCAGCATTCGAGGGGCGGGGACTTGTTCCCTGGCCCGGGATCGGCGGCGGCTGGGTCGTGCCCGTCTTGCGCGGCATCGGTAACGGCGGCGGCTGCGTCGTGCTCGCCGAGCGCGGCGGCAGCTGCACGCCGGTAGGCGGTGCGTTACGCGCTCGCCGGGGCGGCAACGGTGGCAAGCGCCGGCCGCACGCCTGGCACGCGGCCAGCTCGTCGGCGTTCTCCGCGCTGCAGAACGGGCAGAATCTCATTTCGCCTCGAACACCACCTGGCCACCGACGATCGTCCAGGCCGCGCGGGTCTCGAGCAGCGACCTGTCGGCGGTGAGCTTGCGATCGTAGACCGTGAGATCCGCCGCGCGTCCGACGGCGATCGTCCCCCGCGTGGTGTCGGAGAACTCGGCGTACGCCGCGCCGCGCGTGAACCCGGCGATCGCCTCGTCGAGCGTCATCCGCTGATCGGGATACCAACCCGCCGCCGGAGCGCCACTTGGATCCTGCCGCGTGACCGCGGCGTAGATCCCGAGAAGCGGCGGCACATCCTCGACCGGAAAGTCCGAGCCGTTCGCGAGCGGCACGCCCTTGTCGAGCACGGTGCGCCACGCGTACGCGCCCTTGATCCGGACGGCGCCGATCCGCTGCTCGGCCCACGGCATGTCGCTGGTCGCGTGCGTCGGTTGCATCGACGCGATCGCCTTGCTGTCGATCAGGCGTGGCCAGTCCTCGTCGGCGACGATCTGGAGGTGTTCGATCCGCAGTCTGCGATCGCCGCCGTGCTTGCGCTGCGCCGCCTGGTACGCGTCGAGCACGCTGCCGACCGCGGCATCGCCGATCGCGTGCACCGCGACTTGCCAGCCGCTCGCGACCGCGGCCTCGACGACGATGCGCAGTTGCTCGGGCTCGGTGACCCACAGGCCCTTGTTCGCCTTGTCATCGTCGTACGGTTCGTACAGCCGGGCGCCCCGCGAACCGAGCGCGCCATCGGCGAAGGACTTCACGCCACGCATCGCGAACCGGCCGACGTCCGCGGCGGGTGCCGCGCGCACCTGCGCGAGCCGGTTCGAGTTTCCGGCCAGGTACGCGTAGACCCGCAACGCGAGCTGGTTGTCCGCCGCGAGCTTGCGATAGACCTGCGCGGTGTCCTCGCTGATCCCCATGTCGTGCACGCCGGTCAGGCCGACCGAGACCGCGCGCTGTGCGGCCGCGCGGATCCGGCGCTCGATCATCTCGGGCGTCGCCGCAGGCACCACCGCCTCGACCAGATCCGTCGCGTTGTCGATCAACACGCCGGTCGGCTGGCCAGTGGCATCGCGCAGGATCTTGCCGCCCGCCGGATCCTTGGTCTCGGCGGTGATGTTCGCCGCCGCGAGCGCCTTCGAGTTGACCCAGAACGCATGACCGTCGACACGGCGGAGCAGCACCGGGCGATCCGAGATCGCCGCATCGAGCGCCGCCTTGGTCGGGAACGCCTGCCCGGGCCACCGGTTCTGATCCCAGCCCCGGCCGACCAGCCACTCGGTGGCGGCACGCGTCTTCGCAGCCTCGGCGACGACGCGCACGGTCTCGGCCTCGCTCGGTAGCGCGCGCACGGAGACGCTCTCGAGATCGACGCCCAGCCCGTAGAGGTGGCAGTGCGCGTCGATCAGGCCGGGCGTCACGGTCTTGCCGGCGAGCGCGATCTCGCGCGTCGAGGGCCGACCAAGCGCACGCACCGTTTTGTCGTCACCGACCGCGATGATCTTGCCACCCGCGATCGCGATCGCCGTCGCGTTCGGGCTCGCCACATCCATCGTCCGCACGTCGCCACCCCACAGCACGAGCTCGGGCGCGGGACGATCGGGCGGCGTTTCGCGTCGCGAGCCGCAGCTCGCCGCGACCAGGCTAGTCAGTAAGCCCGATCGCCAGATAGATCTGATAGTCACGAGATTCGAGACCATACCCAAAATCGACGCCGAGAAGTGGCAACACGATCTGCCGCATGTAGAGTCGGATCCCGCCGCCGACCGAGTTCCGCCACGGCACGAAGCGACCGCGGGTTTCGTGCGCACGTGCGTCCGGCAGGTAGTCGCGTTGCGTGTTCTCGGTCTCGATGAACGTGGTGTACGCCGAGTCGAAGAACCCGAGGCCGCGCACGGACAGCCCGAGGACGGTGAACAGCGGGAACGAATACTCGAGGTTCGCGATCGCGCGAAAGTCGCCGCGCAGCTCGTTGTTCAGGTAGCCACGCATCGACGTGCCACCGGTCAGGTACTCCTGCTGGAACGGCACGTTGCCGCCGTAGTTGATCGTGGTCTTCAGGATCGCGTTGTGGCGCTGCAGGATCTGCTTCGCGCGGTACATCGAGATGCCCGACAGGAAGTAGCGGAAGTCCGAGCCGAGGCCCGGGGACGAGGTCTCGAACCAGACGGAGTACTTGTAGCCGGTCTGGACGCCGAACCAGTTGGCGCGCCGATCGAGCGACAGCGTGAACTCGGTCGACACGTCGTAGCCTTCGGCACCTGGCGCCGGGACGTTGTTCGGGTCCGAGGTGGGGTCGGCGGTGACGTCCTCGATCGAGGCCCCCTCGGCGAGCTTGACGTCCGAGTAGCTGACCTTCGCGCCGCGGATCCGGGCGTCGAACTTGAAGCCGCGGAACAGCTCGATACCGAGCTTGAGGCCTCCGTTCATGTACAGGATCCGCGACTCGCGGACCGCCTTGGTCTCGACGTCGCTCGGATGGAAGATGTCGCCCGACGGCGACGCGTACTCGATGTTGCGCGAGCTCTTGAGGAACGTGTCGAGCTGCGCATAGAACCGCGTGCCGTTGATCGACGGGATCACCCAGGCGCCGATGAAGAACGAGTCACCGGTCGCGATCTGGCCGTACAGCAGGAGCTTCTGGTTCTGACCGAACAGGTTGTTCTCGCCGAATCCGACGCCGCCGCCCTTGTTGGTGGGCTGGAGGTAGAGCGCCGGGGCGATCACCCAGGAGTGCTTGTCGGAGACCTGGATGTAGACCCGGACGCCACCCGACGGATGCGCGTCCGAGAACACGTTGACGTCCTTGAACAGGCCGCTCGAGACCAGGTAGCCCTTGATCTCGTCGATCTTGTCCAGCGACCAGTCGTCGCCGACGTCGATCCGCGCGATCAACGCGACGGTGTCGTCACTAGTCTTGGTGTTTTTCTCGACGATGATCTCGCGGATCTCGTCTGCCATTGCGGCACCGGAGACCCCGAGCACGATCGCGAAGGCAAGGATTGCGATCCGCACGGCGCGAGTATGGCACGGCGCGGCCGCATCCTGCGTGTGGCGCACGTCATTGCGCGGTCGATCACACGACGTGGCACCCGTGTTAACACCCAGGATCATGAATCCCGCCGAGGTCGCGACCGCGCTCCTGATCGAGAGAACCATCCAGAACAGCCCTGCCTATCGCAAGGTGGACGACTCGCTCTACGTCATCAAGCAGGGTTCCGCCTACGTGATGATCAATGTCGTCCCGTGGGGCGACAACCGGGCGATGGTCCGCTGTACCGCGCAGCTGGTGAAAGGCGTCGACGTCGACGGCAACCTCGCGATGCAGCTGCTCGAGCTCAACGCGCACCTCCGGTTCGGCGCGTTCGCGATGGATCCCCAGGAGCACACGATCCTGTTCACCCACACGATCCTTGGTGGTCACACGCTCGACTCCGAGGAGGTCACCGCCACGCTACGCGACGTCGCCCTGATCGCCGACGAGTACGACGACAAGCTGATGAAGAAGTACGGCGGCCAGCGCATGATCGACCTACTCGAGGAAGCCGCCATGGAGCGCATCATGGACAAGGATCCCTCCAACTTCTCGTTCGACGATTAGTCATGGCCTCGCACGACGATCCCACTCTCGGCTTCGGCACGCGCGCGATCCACGCCGGCCAGTCGCCTGACGAGACCACCGGCGCCGTGATGACGCCGATCTACTACACCTCGACCTACGCGCAGTCGGCCCCCGGCGTCCACAAGGGCTACGAGTACTCGCGCACGCACAACCTGACCCGGTTCGCGCTCGAGGCAAACCTGGCGTCGCTCGAGGGCGGCACCGCCGGCCTGTGCTTCGCCTCGGGGCTCGCGGCGACCGCGACGCTGCTCCAGCTGTTCGACACCGGGGCCCACGTGATCGCGGCCGACGACCTCTACGGCGGCACGTTCCGGCTGTTCGACAAGGTGTTTCGCCGGTTCGGCTTCGAGTTCACCTACGTCGATCCGCTCGCCGGCGCCGCCGGCATCGCGGCCGCGATCCGGCCAACCACCAAGCTCGTGTGGGTCGAGTCACCCACCAATCCGATGCTGAAGCTGGTCGACATCGCGGCGGTCGCGGCGGTCTGCAAGCAGCACAAGATCCTGTTCGCGGTCGACAACACGTTCATGACGCCATACTTCCAGCGCCCGCTCGAGCTCGGCGCTGACATCGTCGCCCACTCGCTGACGAAGTACCTGAACGGCCACTCCGACGTCGTCGGTGGCGCGCTGATCGTGCGCGACAACGAGCTCCGCGATCGCCTCGCCTTTCTACAGAACGCGTCCGGTGCGGTGCCGTCGCCGATGGACAGCTTCATGGTGATGCGCGGCACGAAGACGCTCCACGTGCGGATGGACCGCCACGAGGCCAACGCGCGCGCGATCGCGCACTGGCTGGCGGAGCACCCGCAGGTCGAGAAGGTGATCTACCCCGGCCTCGAGTCCCACCCGCAGCACGCGCTCGCGAAGTCGCAGCAGCGCGGGTTCGGCGCGATGATCAGCTTCGTGTTGAAGGGCGGGCTCGACGAGACGCGCAAGTTCCTCTCGGCCTGCCAGATCTTCACGCTCGCCGAGTCCCTCGGGGGCGTCGAGTCCCTGATCGAGCACCCCGCGATCATGACGCACGCGAGCGTGCCCGCGGAGCGCCGCGCAGCCCTCGGCATCGCCGACAGCTTCATCCGGCTGTCGGTCGGGATCGAGGACGAGTCGGATCTCCGAGGCGACCTCGAGCGAGCGTTCCACGCGGCGAGGACGTGATGGCCAGGGCGAAGTCAAAGTCAAAGTCGAAGCCGAAGTCGAAGCCGAAGGCCCGACCGAAGGCCAAGTCGGGCGCGAAGGCAAAGCCCGCCGCGAAGACGAGGGCCAAGGCGCCCGGGCTGCGGTCGATCCGCAGCGTGATCTACCAGGTCGACGATCTCGCGCTGGCGCGCACGTTCTACGCGGCCGTGCTTGGCAAGCCGCCGTACTTCGACGAGGCGTACTACGTCGGGTTCGATGTCGAGGGCCAGGAGCTCGGGCTCCACCCCGACATCTCGAAGCTCCGGCCGGGAGCCGGTGGCGGCGTCGCCTACTGGCGGGTTGACGATCTCGGTGCGAGCTGGCAGCACGTGCTGTCGATCGGCGCCGAAGCGGTCGAGTCACCGCACGACGTCGGCGGCGGGATCTCGACCGCGATCGTGTCGGATCCCTGCGGCAACTTGTTCGGCCTGATCCAGACGCCTTAGCGAGCCAGGCGGTCGACGAGCTTCGCGCCGAGATCGGGCGCGACGTCCGGATCCGGCAGGTTGCCGTAGATCGCGGCGATGTCTCGCAACGGGGCATCCTCGTGATCCGGCCCGGTGCCGTAGCGGCCGAACGGCACCTCGGCCTTGCGCAGCGAGACCTCGCCCATCGGACGGATGAAGCCGTTGTGGAGCGCGGTACCGACGCGCGCCGGGCACCGGCACGGGTTCATCGGATTGATGTGCTCGCAGCGCGGCGCGAGGTAGTCGCCGATCTTCTTGCGCGCACGCGACAGCCGCACCTTGTACGCGCTCTCGGTGATCGCGAGGCTCGTCGCCGCCGCGGCATCCGGCAGCTTCAGGATGTGGCAGACCACGAACGCGGCCCGCTCGCCTGGTGGCAAGCAGTTGATGACCGAGGTCATGCAGCCCTGCTTGAGCTCCCACAGCAGGAAGTCGCGCTGCGGATCGCTGAGCGAGCGGACGACGTCCGTTCGCGTTGCCTCGTTGCGGAGCGTGTCGTCGAGCACGTCGAAGCTGACCTCGGGTTGCCGCGGCAACCGCTCCTGGAGCAGGGTGTTCGCGACGCCGAGTAACCAGACTTCGAGGTTCGCGGGGTCCTCCGGCATCTGCTCGGCCTGCGCTGCCGCGCGCTCGAACACGTCGCCGAGGTAACGCTCCGCACGATCGCGATCGAGCGTGAGCCGGAAGATGAAGTTGTACAGCCGTCTCCAATGCGGCTCGACGAGCGCATGCAACCTGTCCCGGTCCAGCTTGGCCACCAACGGCTCGATGGTACACGCGCGCGAGCGTGTTAGGGTGCACGCGATGTGGCGGCTCGCTGTCGGACTGCTGGTCCTAACACTGACCCACTGCTACGACGAGCCGAGACCGGCGTGCGGGTTTCGCTGTGGGCCCGCGCTCGAATGTCCTGACGGCTACAGCTGCGCTGAAGATGGACGCTGTCACCGGATCGGAAGCGATCCGAACATCGTCTGCGGCAGCATCGACGCCGGCGTCCCGGACGGTCTCGACGGGCCACAGGATGCGCCACGAGACGCGCCCGAGGATGCGCCCGACGACGCGCCTGGCGATGCGACCGTGATCGATGCGGCGGTCGATGCGTCCGTGATCGATGCGCCTCCCGACGTCTGAGCCTACGAGACCAGCTTCGGCTTCGGCGGCGACGGTGCCGACGTCGGGGGATCCGACTCGACCAGGCCGACCCGGCCGGTGACCTCGCCGCCCGGGTCCTCGAACGTCGCCAGCTCGCGGCTGATCGCGGCGAGCATGTCCGTCTTTTCGCGATACGGCATGAACGCGCTCTTCCAGCCGGCGATCACGATCTCCTTGATCGTCTGCAGCGACCAGCCGTAATGGCGATGGCACAGGTAGAGCTCGTGCGACACGGTGGTGTTCGACATCAGGCGATTGTCGGTGTTGATCGTGACCCGCAGCCCGTAGTCGACGTAGAAGTCGACCGGGTGGGTCTCCCAGCTGGCCGCCGCACGGGTCTGGAGGTTTGACGACGGGCAGACCTCGAGCGGGATGCGGTGATCGTTGACGTAGTTGAGCAGGTCGCCGCTCTCGACCAGGCGCGTCCCGTGACCGATCCGGTGCGCGCCGCACTTGTGGATCGCCTGGTGCACCGAGTCCGGGCCGAACGACTCGCCCGCGTGCGCGGTGCAGTTGATGTTGTTGTCGATCACGAGCTGGAACGCGTGGCGGTGCAGCTTTGCCGGGTTGTTGACCTCGGAGCCCGCCAGGTCAAAGCCGACCACGCCGCGGTTCTTGAATGCGACACACAGCTCGGCGATCCGGAGGCTCGACTCGGGCCCGAGCGATCGGATCGCGCACAGGATCAGCCCGTAGCGGATGCCGAGCGTGCGCTTGGCATTGCGTAATCCTCGCAGCACCGCCTCGACCACCTGGGCCGGGCGGAGTCCCTCGCGGGTGTGCAGCAAGGGGGAGTAGCGCACCTCGAGGTAGCGCACGTTCTCGCGCCACGCATCCTCTGCGACCTCGTACGCGCAGCGCTCGAGTGCCTCCTCGGTCTGCATCACCGACAGCGTGATGTCGAACGCACTCAGATAATCGTCGAGCGAGGCGATGTGCTCCCCTGCCACGACCAGCCGCTCGAGCTCGCCGCGGTCGAACGTCGGCAGCTTGACGTGTTGACGCTTGCCGAGGTCGAGGATGGTGTCGAGCCTGATCGAGCCGTCGAGGTGACAGTGCAGATCGGTCTTCGGTAAACGTTGCAGGAGCTCGAGCGGGATCTCGGTCGTCATCGCGACGAGCACTATCCCGTCCGGGGCATGTGGCGTGCAAGCACGGTCTGCGGGATCACGAGGCGACGTCCCGCGACGCCTGGGCGTGCGGCTCCGCAACTTGCGGGTGCCCGAGCTCGTCGAAGCCCCACTGCTTGCCAACGACGTACAGCGGCCGCCCCTTCACCTCCTCGAAGATTCGCGCGATGTACTCGCCCTGGATGCCATTCGACAGCAGGAGCAGGCCGTTGAAGAACAGCACCACGATCAACAACGATGCGTAGCCAGGCGCATCGATGCCGAACAACAGCTTCTGCACGAGCGTGATCACGAGGTAGACGAACGCACCGATCGCGGCGAGCCCGCCGATGTACGTCCACACCTTGAGCGGCACGGTCGAGAACGAGAACAATCCATCGAGCGCGAACCGCCACAGCTTGAACAGCGACCACGTGCTGCGTCCGCCGGCCCGCACGTTGGCCTGGAACTCGACCGTCTCGGTCTTGAACCCCGGCCACGCGAAGATGCCCTTCATGAACCGGCAGCGCTCCGGCATCTGGTTGATGACGTCGACGATCTTGCGATCCAGCAGCCGGAAGTCGCCCGCGTTCCGCGGGATCTCGACGTGCGTCATCTTGCGCATCAGCCGGTAGTACGCACCTGCCGAGGCGCGGCGAAGCAACCCTTCCTCGGTCCGCTTGCTACGCACGCCGATCACCATGTCTGCGCCGGCACGCCACTTCGCGACCAGCTGCGGGACCAGCTCGGGAGGATGCTGGAGGTCACAGTCGATCGGGATCACGGCGCGCCCACGCGCGTGCGCGAGCCCTGCCGATAGCGCGATGTCCTTGCCGAAGTTGCGCGCGAGCGCGACCACCTTGATCCGGGGCTCCAGCGCGCGTGCGGACAGCAAGGCGCCCAGGGTGTCGTCTCGGCTGCCATCGTCGATGAACACGATCTCCCACGGTTCGCCCAGCGACTCGAGGACCGGGACCAGCGCCTCGAGGAATGCCGGCAGGTTGCGCGCCTCGTTGTAGGCGGGCGCGACCATCGAGATCACCGGGCTGTCCACAGCCCCTCTTAGCACGGGTGCTATTGCAGCCGAGTGGCCGCGATCACGAAGCACTCGTCGGGCCGGCACGCGAGCGCCCAGTACGCACCGCGATGCCATGGCTGGTACTCGAGGTCGGGTCCGAGCGGCCGGGCCTCGCCGCCGACGTTATAGATCAGGAGCTCGTGGTCGTTGCCGCGCAGCGCCGCGGGCACGGTCACGCGGCGGGTCTTGCCGGCGCCGATCCGGGTGATCGCGCCAGCGTGGGCTTCCAGGCGGTCGCCCGTCGCGCGCGCGACGACCAACGTCTTGCGAGGCAACACCGGCGGGTCACCGACGAAGCCGACCACGACATCGAGCTGCTGGATCCGCCCGCGATCTGCGAGCCGCACGCGCAGGTGATCGATCGCGATCCGGATCGCCTTGTGGACCTGCAGGATGTCGATCCCGCGGAAGTCATCGAGCTCGAGCCCACCGACCTGATCGAGGCAGCTCGCTGGCGCCAGCTGGTAGCGCGGCACGAGCCGGACGTCCGACACCCCGAGCGGCGCATCGATGTCGACCGCGCGCAGGACCACGCTGCGCAGCGCGAAGTAGTTGGCCACCAGCTCGCGCTTGCGGATGTCGCGGAAGTCGTCGCCCAGGTACCACCACGAGTCGGTGACCTGATCGAACGCCTGGGCGGTGAAGATCGAGCCACGCGGCGACGCCGCGAGCTGGGCGAGCCGCTCCTCGCTCGCGTGCCCGAGCCGGTCGTAGAGCGGGATCGTGCGATACGCCGCGAACCCGCTCGTGAACACGGCGAGCACCACGAACGGCACGAGCCGCCGGCTGGTGACGAGCGTCACCTCGGCGACCGCGATCAAGCCCGCGAGCAACAGCGCACAGCTGTGAAGGTAGAACCGCGGCCCGAGCTTCGGTGACACGAACACGGTGATCGTGATCACCGTGCCGGCGATCAGCGCGCCGATCACCAGCCGCAGCGGCCGCCGCGACTCGAGTGCGAGCGGGCCGCGACTCGCGAGCGCGATCACGAGTAGCCCGAGCAGCGGCGCCGCACCGACCACGTAGTCACGGAAGATGTCGAGGTTGACGTCGAGCCCGCGCTGCAGCAGCCGGCCGACGAACCCGACCTTGGTCGCGAGCCCGTCGTAGCGCTCGCCCTGCCCGGGCGCGAAGAAGATCGCGCCGAACCCGACGACCACCCCGAGCGCACCCGCCCACGCGAGGGTCGGCCGCACGGTGCCGCGTCGCTGCTGCCATCCCGCGTAACCGAGCGCGAATGCCACGAGCGTCGGCCCGGTGTGCTCGTTGCACATGCCCGCGACGATCCCGAACAGGCCATAGCCGACGCACGCGCGCACGGAGCCCGTGCCGCCGGGGCGCAGCGCCAGCGGCACGAGGAACCACAGCTGGATCGTCGCGCCGTACAGGTAATTCGTGCCGTACGAGCGACTGAACATGATCATCCCGATCCGTGGGATCGCGAACCACGCGAACCCGATCGCGATCGTCATCAGTGCGAGGTCGCGATTGTCGCGCCATCGCGGCCAGCGACCGAGCCCGATCACCGTCACCGCCAGCGCGAGCCCGAGGAACGCGAGCGGCGTCGCGATCACGGCGAACCACTCGAGCTTGTAGGCCAAGTATGCGAACCACTGGCCGATGCGCGGGTTCGAGTGCGCGTACTGGCCGAGCCCGTAGTCGAGGAAACGCTCGAACGTGAACGGCTCGGCCTTGGTATCGACCGCGATGTTCCAGGCGTCGAATCCGAACGGCTCGTGCGCCATCACGAACGCGATATGCGCCGCCGTCGCTGCGACCAGCGCGACAACCAGGACGCGCAGCACGCGAGACGCCACGTCGTCAGCTAACACGCCTGCGGGCCCCGGGTCCAATCCGGGGGAGCTCGCGCCGCGCGCACCCGCTCCCCCCGCGCAGTAAACGGTGCGGATTTCGTTATAGTCCGCGCCGTCGTGGCGAAACCGAGCTGGGTGCGAGATGGCGCGGAGCGCGTGTGGAACGCGATCTGTGCCGCCCCGCCCTGGCTCGTGCTCGGCTCGGGCTGGCTGTTCCTGATCGTCTACGCCCACCCCGGGCTGATGACGCAGGACTCGTACGACCACCTGCGCGAGGTCCGCGAAGGCATCTACACCGATAGCCATCCGCCTGCGATCAACGTCATCTGGTCGGTGATCGAATACGTGACTGCGGGGCCGGTCGGCTTCCTCGTGCTCCAGGCCACCTGCTTGATCGGCGGGCTGTATCGCGTGTTCCGGATCACGTTCGAGCCGCGCCGCGCGGCGTGGTTCGCGACCGGCGTGTTCGTGTTTCCACCGGTGATGTTGCCGATGGCCGTGATCTGGAAGGACTGCCTGATGGCGGGCTTCCTGGTCGTCGGCGTGGCGCTGCTGTGCTCGCCGCGTCGGGGCGCCCGGATCGGCGGGCTGGTGATGATGTTCCTCGCCACCGCCGTCCGCTACAACGCGTTTGGCGCGACGCTGCCGCTGATCTGGTTCCTGTTCGAGTGGACGCCGGGCTGGCGGTGGTGGAAGCGCTACCCGCTCGCGCTGGCCGCGTGGTTCGCCGTCACGTTCGCGGCGTTCTTCCTCAACGCGCGGGTCACCGATCACCAGATGCACTACTGGCACTCCTCGCTGGCGCTGTTTGACATTGCCGGCACGCTGGCAAACCTCGACCAGGATCTGCCGGACGACCAGCTTCAGACCCTGCTCGCCGGAACCGAGATCCAGGCCACGCACGACATCCATGCGTCGTTTCGTGCGCTCTACAACCCGCGTTCGTTCCTGCCGCTGGTGTGGCCGGATCGCTATCCGCCGATGTGGAAGGTGCCGATCAACGGCTACGTGCCGGCCCCGGTCGCCCAGCGCGACGCGATCGAGCGCGCATGGAAGCAGGTGCTCCACGACCATCCGCGCGAGTACCTCGTGCATCGGTTCGTCGTGTTCGGCCACGCCCTCGGGTTCTCGCGCGAGCAATCGGATGCCGGCATCGTCGGCCGCCGCGTGATGTGGCCCGAGTTCGCCGGCAAGCTCGGGATCGGGCTCGAGTCCTCGAAGCTCCAGCGCAAGCTGACGCGGCCGATGGTGTGGCTCCGCGATCACACGCCGATCTTCACGCCCTGGCTGTACGTCGTGCTGTCGCTGATCCTGCTGCCGCTCGGCTGGCGCCATCGCGACGTGCGGGCCCTGCTGATCAGCGGGCTCGTCATCGAGTCCAGCTTGCTGCCGCTCGCGCAGAGTCCGGACTATCGGTATTCGCACTGGATGGTCATCTGCACCGTGATCTCGGTGATCGTATTGACCGCCCGCCGCGCGCGAAACCGCGAAAACACCGATAGAGTGCCCCCCGCTCCATGACCGCCCTGACGATCGCCGTCCTGGTTCCGTGCTTCAACGAGGCTGCCGCGATCGGCAAGGTCGTCGCCGACTTCCGTGCTGCCCTTCCGGACGCGACGGTCTACGTCTACGACAACAACTCGACGGACGACACCTCCGTGGTCGCCGCGGCAGCGGGAGCCGAGGTCCGGCGCGAGACCCGGCGCGGCAAGGGCAACGTCGTGCGTCGGATGTTCCAGGACATCGAAGCCGACATCTACGTGATGGTCGACGGCGACGATACCTATGAGGCCGCGGTCGCGGGCGATCTGGTGAAGCGCCTGGTCGACGACAACCTCGACATGGTGGTCGGGCGCCGGATCGAGACCCACCAGGATTCCTACCGCGCTGGTCACCGGCTCGGGAACGCGGTGCTGACCGGGCTGGTGCGTTGGCTGTTCGGCGCCAACATCGTCGACATGCTGTCGGGCTACCGCGTGTTCTCGCGCCGGTTCGTCAAGAGCTTCCCTTCGTTCTCGCGCGAGTTCGAGATCGAGACCGAGCTGACCGTGCACGCGATGCAGATGCGAATGGCGGTCGCGGAGATCGACACCAGCTACAAGGAGCGGCCGCCTGGCTCGTTCAGCAAGCTGCGCACGTTCCGCGATGGCTGGCGGATCCTGGTCACGATCACGAACCTCATGCGCAACGAGCGCCCGCTGTTCTTCTTCTCGCTGATCGGGCTGCTGGTCACGATTTCGGCGGTGATCCTCGGCCTCCCCGTGCTGATGGAGTACTCGGACACCGGACTCGTCCGGCGTTTCCCGACCGCGATCCTGTGCATGGGCCTCGCCGGCATCGCCCTCATGTGTGTTGCCACCGGCCTCATCCTCGACCTGGTCTCGCACGTCCGCCGCGAGTCCAAGCGCCTGGCTTACCTGCAGTATCCCGCGCCGCGTGCCACCCGGCGCTCTGCGTGAGCTCCCGCCCGCAGCTGGTCGCCGGAGCCGTTCACGCCGTCGCGATCGTCACGATCTGGCTGCTCGCGATCGTGATCTATGCGCTGGCATTCACGCGAGGGCCCGCGCTCGGCTGGGTCGCGATCGACGGTGTCCTGATCGCCGCCGGTGGCTGGGTGCTCCACACGCACCGTGACGCACTCGGCTTCGCGGTGCTCGGTCCGCGCAAGCTCGGCAAGCTGCTCGCGATCGTCGCGTTCTCGATCGGCTGCGTCGCGCTGGTCCAGCTGCTGATCGCGGATCGCGGCGGTATCTGGCTCGACGAGACCAACTACCTGGCGACGCTGCGCGAGGGCCAGATCCAGCGCGACGGCGTGTTCCCGTTCAACCTGCGCTGGCTCGAACCGATGCTCGCCGGTCCACTGAACATCTTCCCGGCCAGTGACGCCGCGGCTCTCAAGGCGGTCAACTTCGGCGCGTTCGTCGTCGCGGCGGTGTACCTGGTGCTGCTGCTGCTCCGGCTCGGCGTCAAGCTCACGATCGCGTTCTCGGCGCCGGTGTTCCTGCTGTGCAGCTACCTCGGGGTCTACGGGGCGTCGAACCGGCTCGTGCTCGATCCGTTCAACTACGCACTGTTCGTGATCGTGTTCCACACGCTGATCCGTCGCGAGCACGCGGCGTACTTCGCGGCCGCGCTGCTGGTCACGGCCTGCAACTCCGAGAAGGCGGTGTACTGGATCCCGGTGTTCGCGCTGGTCGAGCTGGTCCGCGGCGGCGGACTGATCCCGGCGGCCAAGCACACCTTGAAGTATTGCGGGCCGGCGCTGCTCTACCTGGTCGCGATCCGGCTCTACCTGTGGGGTTCGCCGAGCGAGAGCCAGCTGTTCCTCGAGAACCTCCACGTGCTCGGGTTCTCGTGGCACGAGCCGCAGATCGTCGACGAGACGGTGAAGCTGAACCGGTTCCAGCACCTGTGGTTCCCGTTCGGCGGGTTCACGGTCTACGCGCTGCTCGGATTCACGACCTGCGCGCGGTGGCTGAAGCCGATCATGCTGCTGCTGGTGCCGGTCCTGCTATCGACCCTGATCGCGACCGACACCCAGCGCATGGTCGCGTACGCGTTCATCGTCTACCTGCCGTTCGGCCTGCTCTACCTCGCTCGCGCGTTCGGCGAGCTGCCGCTGCGGTGGTCGCGCGTGCTGTTCGGGCTGACCATCGCGCTCGCGGTCGCCGAATTCTATCTGTTCCCGATGGTCCGCCGGTTTCGCAGCTACGAGCTCGGCGCCGCGGTGTTCGAGCATCGCGACGCGATCCAGCTCGCGCTGGCCGCGCTCGAGGTCACGCTGGTCGGGACCATCGTGTTCCTCCACCACACGTTCGGGCGCGCGATCAGTAGAGCTTCGGCACCGCGTTGATGATCTGCAGGGCCTCCTCGGCGGAGAACCCGACCAGCTGCGCGTACTCGCGGATCGACGGCCAGCGTGGCTTGGAATGCTCGCGGCCGCGGCGCAGCGCCTCGTCGCGATCGAGGTGGCCTTCGCGCACCATGTTCGACAGCATCGCCTCGTCCTCGGTGAACCCGGCGATCGTGCCGTAGATGTAGTTGTAGAACGCGGCGGTGCCGTCGCCGATCCGCCACGTGGTGGTGGTGTCGGTCGCGACCTCCCAGTCGTACTCGCGCCGGATCGTGCCGACGATCTCGTCCTCGAACCAGGGCAGGTAGTGAAACAGGTACAGGAAGTCGTCCTTGACGACGAACGTCTGCCAGAACGCGTTGGCCGTATCGAGCAACGATTCGTTGATGTACGCCGGGTTCTTGACGTAGTTCTTCGCGAAGTACCACAGCATCTCGGCCTTGTTCTTGACCGACATCTTGGTCAGGACCATGTCGTCATCGTCCTGGTTGATGCCCATCAGGCCGGTCTTGTAGCGCGCCTCCTCGATCAGGTTGCCGGTGCAGAAGATCACGAGCTTGATGCCGGTCTCGCGACGCAGCTGGCGGGCGACCGAGTAGAACTCCTTGTCGCCGGCCATGAACAACGTGACCATGCCGAGCTCGGGCTTCTTGAGCCAGGCCTCGATGTTCTTGCGCACGTAGCGCCGCTTGGCCGTGATGTCCGCCGATCGGACGATGTGCTCGACGCCGAGCTTGCCGCAGATCCGCGCCTGGTTGCGACGCGCGAGGTCGGTGACCATCCCCCAGTCGTAGGTGAACGCGACCGGGTTCATGCCGAGCACGTTCTTCACGTAGTGCAGGCCGTACGACGAGTCGCGACCGCCGCTGAACGCCACGATCACGTCGGGGCTGCCGTCCTTGGACCGGTACGGCTCGACCGCCTGGAGCAGCGCCTCGGCACCCTTGGGCTGGATCGGCTTCCACGTCCGGCAGTAGGCGCACACGCCCTCGGTGTCGAACGCGACGAACGGATAGGTCTCCGGCAGGATGCAGCGGCTGCACCGCTTGAGCCGATCGACGTGCGAGCTGTGGTCGACGATCGAGACGTGGTGACCGTTCGGCGCGACCGGGCCCGCGCCATCGGTGCCGGTCAGCGAGAACGTCTTGCGATCGAGATCGTGCAGGCGGACCGCGACCGCGTCGCCAGCCTTGATCTGCTCCAGCCGGTAGTCGCGACCGAGCTGCTTGTCATCGATCACGCGCTGGAGGATGAACCGCTCCGACGCGAAGCACAGCACCTCGCCATCGCCGATCACGAGCTGGAACAGCGAGCCGGTGTTGGTCGCGAGCAGCATGGTATCGAGGTCGTCGAACAGCATCGCGATCGAGGCCGAGCCGCGGATCTCGGCGAACGTCGCGCGGGTCGCGGCCAGTAGATCCTTGCTGATGTCGAGGTTTGCGCGCACGAGCCCGGCGAGCACCTCGCTGTCGAGCTCGCCCTGCGGCGTGATCTGCGGGTAGCGCGCCGCGATCTCGCGGTCGTTGACGATGATGCCGTTGTGCAGCGCCACCGCGCCGTGGGTGATCACCGGCTGGTTGTTGTCGACATTCGACTGCGCGCCGTTGGTGGCGAGCCGCGAGTGGCCGACGATCGCGATGGTGTGTGCAGCGCGCTCGAAGCCGTCATCGAGCAGCGCGTGGAGCTTGGGATTGGCGAGGAAGTCCGAGACCGAGCCGCCCTGCTTCAGCACCTGGATCCGCTCGCCGTCGTGGATCGCGATACCGGCCGCCTCTCGCCCGCGCGTCTCGGAGTGACGCAGCAGCGAGATCGCGAGCGACCGTGCGAGCTGGCGATCGGCTGCGCGGTCGGAGGAACAGAGCACACCAAAGATGCCGCACATGACGTTGGCCCGACCATACACTTCCACGCCTCGATGTCGAACCGTTGCGTGATATAGCTCGCGCGGCCAGCGGCATGCGCCTCCTCATCATCATCCCCGCCTTCAATGAGGAACAGGCGCTCGGTGGTTTGCTCGCCGAGATCCAGGCGCTGTCACCGTCGGAGCTCGGGGTCGAGCTCGAGACCGTCGTGGTCGATGACGGCTCGATCGATCACACCGCGCACGTCGCGCGTCGCGGTGGCGCACGCGTGCTCGTGCTGTGTCGCAACCTCGGCATTGGAGGCGCGGTGCAATCGGGCCTGCGGCTCGCCCATCGCGAACGGTTCGACTTCGCAGCCCAGGTCGATGGCGACGGCCAGCACCCGCCGGCCGAGCTCGTGCGCCTGCTGGCGCTCGCGCAGCGCCCGGACGCGCCGGATCTGATCGTCGGCACGCGGTACCGCGCCGGCAATGACGGGTTTCAATCCACCGTGACGCGCCGGCTCGGCAGCTGGTGGCTCCGCAAGATCCTGCGTGTGGTCGGCGTCCGCGTGAGCGATCCCACATCGGGCTTCCGGCTGTACGGCGCGCGCGCGCTCCGCCTGTTCGGCGACACCTACCCCTACGACTTCCCCGAGCCCGAGGCGCTCGCCGTCGCCCAGGCCGCCGGCCTGCGGATCGATGAGACCTCGGTCACGATGCGCGAACGCCAGGGCGGGCGCTCGAGCATCGTCGGCTTCAACACGGTCTATTACATGTTCAAGGTCACGCTCGCGGTGATGCTCGCGTACTTCCGCGCGCGCCGGATGCCCAAGCTCGAGGTCCCCGATGCAGCCAGCTGAGGAGGAGTACTGGCGGTTCAGCGCTGGCGCCGGCACGTGGATCTTTGGCGGTGTCTGCGTCGTGATCGCGCTGGTGCTGCTGCGCCTGATCCTGCGCGAGCGGCTGACGCTGCAGGGCAGCATGTCGTTCCTGCTGTTCCTCGTGGTGCTCGGCGGGATGGCGCTGTTCCCGGACGCCACCGGCTGGGTCGCGCACGAGCTCGGGTTCTCCACGCTCGCAAACTTCTTCTTCTGCACCGCGATCGCGGCGCTCGCGATCCTTCACCTGCGTGCACTCGTCACGCTGTCGCGGATCCAGCTGCGCTCGATCACCCTGGTCCAGGAGCTCGCGATCATGCAGGAGCAGCTCGATCGGCTGGCGCGCGCGACGGCCGAGACGCGGCGCTCCAACGACGCGTGACCGGTGGCCGAGCAAACCCGAGCCGAACGACTGCGATCGGGCGTCACCTGGAACCTGGTCCCGGTGGTGCTGCTGGGGATCGTCGGGCTCGGCCTCAACATCGCGATCGGTAGGTGGTGGGGCGCGAGCGCGCTCGGCGTGTTCAACCAGGTGACCACCGCCTACTTCGTGCTCGCGGTGTTCGGTGCGGTCGGCATCAACTTCTCGGTGCTGCGCGCGATCGCCGAGGCACCGGCCGATCGCGCACGCGTCGCGGCGATCGTGGTCGGTGCGCTGATCCCGACCGTGGTCCTCGGTTCGGTCGTGACCGCCGGGTTCGTGCTCGGGCGGCACGCGCTCGCCGATCTGCTGGAGAGCGATCCGGTCGCGCGCGGGATCCTGTGGGCCGCGCCCGGCCTGTTCTGCTTCACCGTCAACAAGGTCCTGTTCGGCGTCGTCAACGGGCTCGGCCGGATGCGCGCCTTCGCGGTCTACACATCGCTGCGGTACGTGCTGATCGCTGTCGGCGTGATTGCCGCCGGCGTGCTCGACCTCGCACCGGATCAGCTGCCCGGCCTGTGGACGCTGGCCGAGGGCGTGCTGCTCCTGATCATGATCGGCGAGCTGATCGCGACCGTGCCGCTGCGCCGGGCAGCCGGCTGGCGCGGCTGGATCGGCGAGCACCTGCGGTTCGGCACCCGCGGGGTCGGGGCTACCTTGCTGTTCGAGATCAACTCGCGGCTCGACGTCTGGCTGCTCGGTGCCGCGATGTCCGACCACGCGGTCGGCATCTACAGCATGGCGGCGAGCATGGCCGAGGGCGCGAGCCAGCTCGCCGTTGTCGTCCAGGTCAACGTCAACCCGACGATCGCAGCCGAGCTCGCGGCGAAGCGGCCGAACGAGGTCGAGCAGCTGGTGCGGCAAGCACGACGCTGGTTCGTACCGGCGATGGCCGGCGTCTGCCTGCTCGCGGCCGGCGTGTTCCCGCTCGCGATCCCGTGGGTCACCAGCGAGAGCGCGTTCTCCGGCGGCGCGCTGCCGTTCGCGATCCTGATGCTCGGCCTCGCATTGTCGTCGCCGTGGCTGCCGTTCAACCAGGTGCTGCTGATGGGCGCGCATCCGGGCTGGCACACGATCTACGTCTCGGTCTCGGTCGCCGCGAACATCGCGCTGAACTTGCTGTTGATCCCCCGCTACGGCCTCGAGGGTGCCGCCGCGGCGACCGCGATCGCGCTCGTGCTGTCGTGCCTGTGGCTGCGGCGGATCTCTCGCGCGCTCGTGCAGGTCCGCCTGTGACCTCGAGCAGCCGTGGGCTCAGTTCACGGTCTTGAACTTCAACCGCGTCGCGCCGAGCTGGAGGAGGTCGTTGTCGACCAGCTCGTGCGTGCTCGCCGGCTGCTCGTTCGCGAGGAAGCCGCGCTCCGAGCGGTCGACGACCGTGAACCCCGCGGGGTGGCAGCGTAGCTCGACGTGGAGCGCCGCGATCGTGTCGTCCGGCAGCACGAAGTCGGCGGGCGGGGCCGAGCCCAGCGTGGTCGTCGTGGCAGCGAGCTGCAGCGTCAGGTTCTGCATCGGCCCGTCGAGCACGACGAGCCAGCCGACGATCGGAAGCGTCCCGTCATCACTGCTGTTGATCATGCCCATCTTCGTCACCATCGGGCCCAGCGGCCCGGGCTTGCGCGCGGCGTCGTGGGCGAGGGCGACGCACGCATTGGCGGCAGAGAGCTGGCGCGCCGTCGCGACATCGTCGCACGCGTGGACATCGCGCTTGCATCGATCGCAGAACCGCACACCATCGCGTTGCGGAGGGAGCTCGTCCCAGGACCTGTCGCAGACGACGCGGAACGCGGAGTGGATCACGTGGCCGGCCGGGTGATCAGGAGGTGGTGGTTGTTCGAGTTGTCGATGTAGCCAAACCGGAACGGCGCCGGCCCCCTCGACGACTTCCACAGCTCGCGCATGTCGTGATCCTCCTTGCCGCCCACCGCGTGTGGCAGACCGGGCATCACGAACTTGCCGTACGGCTCGAGCTCCATCCCCGCCGGCTTCGCGTACATCGGCGGGATGCCGGTAGAGTCGGAGAGCATGAACGCCAGGTGCTCGAGGATGTACCTCCGCATGGTCCGGAAGTCGTTCTGCCACAATAGGTAGCTCGCGCCCTTCACGATCATCGTGACCTTGCCCTTGGCCTCGAGGTGGCGGAGCAGGCCCGGATGCGCGGCGAGCTCCTTGTCGCCGAGGTTCCACGCGATGTGGCGATGCACCTGCTCCGCGGTCTCGCCGAGCTTGCGGAACCGGAGCTCGACGTTGCGGAACGCCTCGGCGAAGTTCGGGTCGCGCCAGCTGCCCGACAGCGAGCGGGTGTTGCGCTTATCGGTGTCGATGTCGGCCTGCTCGAGATACTTGATCGCACCCTGATCGTCGAGCGTGAAGAACCGCATCGCGGTGGGCTCGTAACCTCCGATCGCGAGCGCGAGCAGGAACGACGTCACCTGGCCCGGCAGGTTGTTGCGCTGCTGCGCCGACAGGTTGACGCTGGTGTTGGAGCCGACCTGGATCAGCCACCCGATCTCCTTGCGGAACGTGGCGAGGTCGGTCTGGAGCTGCTTCGGCTCGAGCGTCGCGGCGCGCCGCGGATCGCCGGCGAGCTCGAGCGACACCGTCGTGATCTCGGTGGCATGCGGGAACACGGCGAGCGCCGAGAGCAGGTCCCCACCGCCGAACGGGGAGACGACGGTCTTCGGGACCTCCGCCGGGACGTGCTCGGCGAGCCACTTCGGCGCGCCCACGAAGTAGACCTCGCGAAACTTCGCGACGTGCGGCGCGATCGCCTTGCAGTGCTGGTCGACGATGTTCTGCAGCTTGTCGTCGACTGGTGTCTCGTTCGCGCAGCCGGCGATCCGGTACAGCAGCTGGGCGTCGGCGAGGAAGTTCGCGCCCGCGACGCTGGGTGGCGCTGCGCCATCCTGCGCACGCGGCACGACCGACGCGTCCGGTGCCACGGCCGCGACGGCGGCATCGGGGGGCACGACAGGTGGCGTCGCGGGCGGGGCCTCCTTGCGATCGGAACAGGCAACCAGGGCGAGGACGATCGCGAGGGCACGCACGCGCGGACGATATGTCAGAACGGTCAGCCCGCGGCCGTTCGTGGCAGTGATCGCGACACCGATGTCGCTCCGCAATCGTCGCAACGTGGCAGTCCTGGCCACAACGCGTGACCCAACCCACCGACGGTTTGCCGCATGCTTGACCCCACCCGACCCCGAGGTTAATCCTGGCCCCCATGGACGTCAGGTTGATGCGACGACTCGATCGCGTGCTCGGGGATGCTGCGTGCAGCGTCCTCGCCACCGCGCACCGCATCAGGAAGCCGTTCGTCGCGGCCCGCCCGGTCCGCAAGATCGTGGTGATGAAGTTCTTCGGCATGGGCTCGATCATCGTCGCGAGTCGCAGCCTGGCCGCGCTGCGCGATCGGTTCCCCGGCGCCGAGATTCACTTCGTCACGTTCAAGTCCAACCAGGCGATCCTCGACATCCTCGGGATGACGGATCGCAACCACTACGTCGACCCGACCAGCCCGCAGGCGTTCACGCGGAGCACGCTCGCCGTCGCGCGAGACCTCCGCAAGGCGCAGTGCGATCTGGTGCTCGACCTCGAGTTCTTCGCGAAGTTCCCGCTCGTGCTGGGCTCGCTCGCCGGCATCCCGCAGAAGGCGGGCTTCTACCTGACGTCGGAGAGCTGGCGCCGCGAGCTGCTCGACATCACCGGGTTCTACAACTCGTACTTCCACACCAGCGACATCTTCCTGTCGCTCGTCTATCTGTGCGCGACGGGCGACTACTACTACCTGAAGTTCGGGGAGTTCGCGGCGCAGTACAAGTATCCCCAGATCACGATCAGCGACCTCGAGCGGGCCGCGCTGCGCAGCAAGCTGGCGCCACTCGGCATCCGGCCCGGCGAGCCGGTGTTCGTGATCAACGCCAACACCTCGCCAGACCTCGCGCCCGAGGCGCGCAAGTGGCCCAAGGAGCGCTACGCGCAGCTCGCCGACGAGCTGGTCGCCGGCACGCCGAACGCGCGCGTGTGCTTCGTCGGCGCGCCCGATGAGCGCGAGTACGTGCGCTCGCTGGTGGAGCTGTGCAAGACGCCCCGGGCGCACTCGCTGGCCGGCGAGATCTCGCTGCGCGAGCTGCTCGTGCTGTTCGCCGAGGCCAAGCTCGTGGTGTCCAACGACTCGGGTCCGATGCACCTCGCGTGTCTGGTCGACGCGCCGATCATCGGCCTGTTCTTCGCCGACTCTCCGACGCTGTACGCGCCGGTCGGAACGCGGGTGCGCTCGGTCGCGCCCGCCCTGTACTCGATCCCGTTGTTCAGTGTCTACAACGGCAAGGACGTGGCGGTCGGCAAGCCGAGCAACGAGGTCGGCAATGCCGCCGCGTGCAGCGTGCCGCTCGAGACCGTGATGCGCGAGGCGCGCGAGCTGCTCGCGATGCGGCCGGCCCTGTCCGTGACCGGGCAGGTATGAGCGAGCGGCTGATCCGCCAGGTGCTGATCGAAGGCGCGCGCGTGCGCACCGACCTCGATATCGCCGCGATCTCGCGTGCCGGTGATCTGCTGCGCGACACCGTGCTCGGTGGTCACAAGGTGCTGCTGTGCGGCAACGGTGGCAGCGCGCAGACGCCCAGCACATCTCCGCCGAGCTGGTCGGTCGCTACGTGATCGAGCGCCGCCCACTCGCCGCGATCTCGCTCACCACCGACACCTCTGCGCTGACCGCGATCGCGAACGACTACGGCTACGAACAGGTGTTCGCGCGGCAGGTCGAGGCGCTCGGCGCCGAGGGCGACCTGCTGATCGCCATCACCACGAGCGGCACGTCGAAGAACGTGCTCGCCGCGGTCGCCGCCGCCCGCGGTCGCGGGATGAAGGTGCTCGGCCTGACCGGTGCCAGGGGCGCGGACTTCATCGCCGGCTGCGATGCCGGCGTCGCCGTGCCGTCGACGGTGACCGCGCGGATCCAGGAGTGCCACATCGTGATCGGCCACCTGCTGTGCGAGATCGTCGACGAGGCGTTCCTGCCCGCCCGACCGGAGCATACGAACGGTCATGGACCGGCGAAGCAGATGTCGCTCGAGCAGCTGGTCGCGTGGCGCGAGACCCAGCGCGCGCGCAACAAGACCGTGGTGTGGACCAATGGCGTGTTCGACGTGCTCCACGTCGGGCACCTCCATTCGTTGAAGGGTGCCAAGGCGCACGGCGACCTGCTCGTCGTCGGCGTCAACAGCGACGCGTCCGTCCGCGCCAACAAGGGCCCAGAGCGTCCAATCTTCCCATCCAGCGAGCGGGTCGAGCTGCTCGCCGCGCTCGAGCTGGTCGACGCGATCCTCGTGTTCGACGAGGCGACGCCGGAGCAGGTGCTCGCGCAGCTCCGGCCCGACGTCCACGTCAAGGGCGCCGACTACGCGGACAAGCCGATCCCCGAGCGCGCGATCGTCGAGGCGTACGGTGGTCGGGTGGAGCTCGTCGAGCTGGTGCCGGATCGGTCGTCAACGGCCACGCTGGCGCGCCTGCTCAAGTGAAGCCGGCGCTGTTCCTCGATCGCGACGGCACCTTGATCGTCGACACCGGGTATCCGCGCGATCCGGCGCTGGTCAAGCCGTTGCCCGGTGCGATCGACGTGCTGCGCGAGCTCCAGCGGACGTATCCGCTCGTGATCATCTCGAGCCAGTCGGGCATCGGCCGCGGCTTGATCACCGAGATCGAGGCGCGTGCGGTCCACGAGCGGGTGATCCAGGTGTTCTTGCGTGGCGGCGTGCGGTTCGCCGGCGCGTACTACTGTCCGCATGCGCCGGATGCGGGGTGCGCGTGTCGCAAGCCGTCGCCGGGGCTGTTGCACGACGCGGCGCGCGAGCTCGGGCTGGATCTCGCCGGCTCGACGATGATCGGCGACAAGGCGTCAGATGTCGAAGCCGGGCGGGCCGCAGGATGTCAGCGATCGATCCGGTTCGGGCCTGATGTGGATGGGGTCGAGGGGACGGTGCGGTGTGATGACTGGGCGGCGGTCAGCGCGGCGCTGCGCGGCGGTTCCGGAGCCTAGGGGAAGCTCCTCCAGCTCAGTTGCGCGAGGTCGCTGGCGCGCGGCGATCCTCGAGGAAGATCCAGCCCGCCTCGTGGAGGCAGCCGGTGAGCTGCCAGCCGACGCCTTCGCGGTGGCCACCGATCACCATGCTGCCTTCGCCCTGGCTAGCGATCAGCGCGACGCCGGAGGCCGTGGTGCTCGCCGTGTTCACCGGTGCGAGGGCGGTGCGATCGGGCGCGAGGTAGCGGACCTGCGCGCCCGGCGCGAGATCGGTCACCTTGTCGGTGAGGTAGTCGGAGATCACGCCGATCGCCGGCGCGCCTGTGGGCTCGAGGTACTCGAACGCGACCAGCCCGCGGCTGTCGGCGTCCATCACGCCGCCGGCGGCGAGTCCGATCCGCCAGTTAGCGGCGACCAGGAGTGATGGCGCGGAGATCGTGTGGTCGAGCACGCAGGTGGCGTCGGTGCAGATCCGATTGTCGGAGGCGGTGGGTTCGCGGTCCGCGCCCTCGACCAGGAACAGCAGAAAGTTGTCGGTGCGGTCGGATGGGACGTCGATCGTGATCGGACCGAACCTGCCATCGGGACCGGTCTCGAGGGTGGCGAGCGCGGGGCACGCCTTGGGGCCCGGGAATCCGCTCGTCCCGTTCCACGCGGTGTTGAGCTCGACGCTCGCGCCAGCGACGGGCGTCTTGGTCGAGAAGTCGAGGACCGTGCCGCTCACGGTCACGGGCGTGGAGCGGTCGAACGTGCAGTCGACCTCGGGCTCGGTGGGAGGATCGTTCGCGTCGAGGCAGCCGGTGAGCAGGACGAACAGGAGACCGATGTTGCGCATGCAGGCTGTTCGAGCACGTGCGATGCCGTCGCGATCACGACGATCCTGCGAGGGCGCGCCGAAACACGCTGGATCCGTCGCGTGTCCCGTCGGATCCGGTCGCTGCCGGCGATTGCCAGATCGTGCCGCGCGGGGTGTCAGCTGCCTGTCAACGCTTCATCGAGGCGTGTCACCAGGTTGAACACCGCATGCAGCCCGGCGGGCTCGCGCACGATCAACCGATCGATCGAGCACCGGAGGTCGCTGACCGCGAACGGCAGGGTCCCGATCGAGCGCAGGATGCCCGGGCCGACCGCGACCAGCTCGGTCTCTCGCGCGCGCGGCATCAGCAGCAGGCGTCCGTTGCATGCGGCGAGCAGTGGGCCGGTCCCGACCAGCTCGAGCTCGGCCGTGATCTCGAGCCCGTCATCGGTCTCGTGCAGCAGCAGCACGCCCGACAGCGTGCGAGCCGCGAGCTGATCGCCGGCGACGTCGATCGGTACGAGCTGAAACCCGGGGATCGGTTTCGGGAACGTCGTCGCCTTGCCGTCCGGCAGCGTGACGCGCAGCAGATCGATCCCGTTCTCGATCAGGAGGTGAGACCCACCTCGCGCCAGCCACGCGCGGTTGCCGTGCGACCGCGTGGCGAGCGTCTTGACCTCGCCGTTCGCGAGGTAGCGCAAGCCGTGCTTGAACAGCGCGACGACGACGCCGTCGCGCGACAGCCAACGCTCCACCGTGATACCGGCGCCGAGCGCGTGCTGGATGGCCGGATCGATGAGCTCCTGCGGAAGGTCAGGCCAGTCCGTCGTGGGGTGGTGATCGATCCGCGTGTCGGTCATGGGGCGCGCCGATAAGGTTGATACACCGGCTCCCAGATCTGATCGTCGATCCGGGTCGCGAGGTCGTCAACGGGATCCGCCTGCCCTTCGGCGATTGCCTGATTCGCGACCGCTGTCGCGACTGCGACCGCCACGTGTCGCAGCTCGCTGACCGCGGGGAGCAGTGGCGCGCGTGGATCCGCAGCGGCCGGCGTGAGCTTCGCGAGCGCGCGCGCGGCCGCCATGATCATGCCGTCGGTGACGCGCCGCGCCGACACCGCGAGCACGCCGAGGCCGATCCCTGGAAAGATGTACGAGTTGTTGGTCTGCGTGATCGGGCGGCCGTCGACCGGCGCGAACGGGCTCCCGGTGCCCACCAGCGCGCGCCCCGCGGTCCACGCGAGTAGATCGGCAGGATTCGCCTCGGCGCGGATGTTCGGGTTCGATAGCGGGAAGATGATCGGGCGCGCGACGTGCGAGGCCATCGTCCGCACCGCGCGCTCGTCGAAGGCGCCGGTCTGTCCCGACACCCCGATCAACACCGTCGGGTGCGCGTGCGTGACGACATCGTGGAGCCCGATCGGCGTCACCACGTGCCAGTCGCTGATCGCCTCGCGCGACTGGACGAACGGCTCCTGCATCGTGGTGACCCGCATGCCCTCGACGAGCAGCCCGTCGCGATCGACCGCATAGAACCGCGCGCGCGCCGCGGGCTCGGACAGCCCGGCCTCGATCAGCGCCCGCAACATCAGCGAGGCGACGCCACAGCCCGCGGCGCCCGCGCCAAAGATCACGATCCGCTGCTCGACCAGCGGCACGCCGGTGACCTCGATCGCGGCGAGCAGCGTCGCGAACGCGACCGCGGCGGTGCCCTGGATGTCGTCGTTGAACGTGCACAGTCGATCGCGATATCGCGTCAGCAGTCGGCCCGCGTTGTGACCGGCGAAGTCCTCCCACTGGAGGAGCGCGTCGGGCCAGCGCGCGCACACCGCCTCGACGAACGCCTCGACGAACGCGTCGTACTCGGGTCCACGGATCCGCGACTTGCGCCAGCCGATGTACAGCGGGTCGGCCAGGCGCTCCGCGTTGTCGGTGCCGGCGTCGAGCAAGATCGGCAATGTCCGATCGGGGTGGATGCCCGCGCATGCGGTGTACAGCGCGAGCTTGCCGATCGGGATCCCCATCCCGCCGGCGCCCTGATCGCCGAGGCCGAGGATGCGCTCGCCGTCGCTGACCACGATCACGCGGACCGCGTCGTAACGAGGGCTCGCCAGGATCTCGGGGATCCGCTTGCGATTGGAGTAGCTGAGGAACAGCCCGCGCGGCCGCCGCCAGACCTCGCTGAATCGCTGGCACCCGATGCCCACCGTCGGCGTGTAGACGATCGGCATCAGCTCCTCGGCATTGCGGACGAGCAACGCGTAGAACAGGGTCTCGTTGACGTCCTGGAGATCGCGCAGGAACGCGTAGCGCTCGAGGTCGGAATCGCTGGCACGCAGCGCGCGCAGCCGACGAGCGACCTGCTCGTCGAGCGTGCCGACATGCGGCGGCAGCAGGCCGTGGAGCTCGAACACATCGCGCTCGCTCTCCGTGAATGCGGTCCCCTTGTTGAGCATCGGCCGCGCGAGCAGGTCCATCCCCGTCAGCTGGGTCTCGACGTCCTCGTCCAGCGGCGTCTTCACAGGTGGTTTCTAGCGCGACTCGGGGGTCGGTGGCCTAGTTCCTCAGGTTTGCATTCCCCCGCCGAACCGGGATACCAAGCCAGGGATGCGCCATCTGCGCCCGGTGGTCGACCAGCTCCGTGGACGGCGCGTGCTCGTCGTCGGTGATGTGATGCTCGACGAGTACCTGCGTGGCGAGGTCTCGCGGATCTCTCCCGAGGCGCCGGTCCCGATCCTCGAGGTGCGCGCGCGCGACTGGCGACTCGGTGGCGCGGCCAATGCCGCGGCCAACATCCAGGCGCTCGGCGGGACCACCAGCCTGGTCGGCGTGGTCGGCACCGACGAGACCGCGGATGTGCTCGGCCGTCAGCTCGCGATGCAGCTGATCACCAGCTCGGTCGTCCCCGACCCCGATCGCCCGACCAGCAAGAAGACCCGGCTGGTCGCCCAGCAGCAGCAGATCGTGCGCGTCGATCAGGAGAGCAGGCTGCCGATCAGCGGCGCGATCGCGGACCACGTCAAGCAGGCAATCACCGCCCGGCTCAAGGACGTCCACGCGGTCGTGCTGTCGGACTACGCGAAGGGCGTGATCACGGCCGACATCGCGCGCCACACGATCACGTCGGCACGCGCCGCCAACATCCCCGTGATCGTGGATCCCAAGCAGCGCGACTTCACCGTCTATCTCGGCGCGACGATCATCACGCCGAATCTCTCCGAGCTCGAGGCCGCGACGACGACCGCGATCGAGCCGTTCGAGGTCGAGCGTGCGGCGACCAGCCTGCTGCCGCTGCTCGCTGGCGCGGCCGTGCTCGCGACGCGCAGCGCGGACGGCATGACCCTGTACCGGCAGGGCCTCCCGCCGTTCCACGTCCCCGCGATCGCGAAGGAGGTGTTCGACGTCACGGGCGCCGGCGACACCGTGGTGGCCACGATCGCACTCGCGCTCGGTGCCCGCGTGCCGATCGAGCAGGCGATCGAGCTCGCGAGCGTCGCCGCCGCGATCAGCGTGTCGAAGCGCGGCACCGCGACCGTCACGGCAGCCGAGCTCACGGCGGCGCTCGAGAGATGAGCGAGCCCGACGAGGGCGAGTCCGTTCCCGCGCCGATCGCGCGGCGAGTGACCGAGCCGATGGCCGCTGCCGAGGTCGATCCCACGCCGATTCCAGCTGCCGCTCCTCCACGCACCGATCCGGGCGAGGCGGCCGACGTGATCATCGCCCACAGCCGAGCAGACGCCGAGCTCGCGCGTCGCCGCCGGCCCAATCCGTGGGACTCGCCACGGCTCGATCGGATCCTGCGCGTCGTGGTCGTCGTGCTCGTGCTCGCGCTCGGCGGGATCGGGATCGCGCTGCCGCATTCGGTGCTCCGTGGTGGCGCGGCCTGGCTCGGGTTCCTGTTCTTCGTGCTGTCGGGGTGGGGCTACTTGATCGTCCGGCTCCGCCGGGTCGCAGATCCAGACTTCGGGCTGCGCGCCGCGTGGGGCGCCGCCGGCTATCTCGCGATCACGGGGGGGCTGGTCGCAGTCGGCCTGTGCGCGAGCCCGGCGATCCTCGCCCTGATCGCGATCGGCGCCGCTGGCTTCACCTGGCGCGAGCTGGTGTCGCCGACCCCGAGCTGGCAGCGCGTGCGTGCCGGTGTGCGCTTCCTTCGCGCGAAACCCGCGCTCGGCGTGCTCGTGATCGTGCTCGGGCTGGTCGCGGTGATCCAGATGCTCGGCGCGGTCGCCGCGCTGGATCGCAATCCGTGGGACGACGACCTCGCCTATACGCCGATGATCAAGCGGCTGCTCGACGACGGCAACCTGATCGAGCCGTTCTCGTTCCGCCGGATGAGCGCCTATGGCGGCCAGACCATGCTCGGCGCGCTCGCTGCCGCGCGCGGTACGCTGGCGAACGTCCACCTCGTCGACAAGGCGCTGTTCTTCGGGATCGCGATATTGATCGTCATTGGCAAGGCGCGCGAGCGCCGGGCGCAACCGGTGTGGACCGTGCTGCTCGTGCTCGTCCTGCTGCTGCTCCCCGACACCGCGATCAACACCGCCGCCCACTGGACGGGCGTCGCGATGTTCCTCGCGTTGTACCGCGCGGTGGCGCGCGACCACTGGTCGATCGTCGGGCTGGTCGGCGCCGCGGTGTGCACGCTGCGCCAGAACTACATCATCGTCGTCGTGCTGTTCGTCGCGATCGTGCTGTCGCGTCGGCTGCGCGGGACCCAGCGCGTGATGTCGTGGCGCGAGGCGTGGCAGATCGAGAAGCCGCGCTGGCGCCTGGTCGCCGGGGTCGCGGTCGCTGCGATCGCGTGCTGGTGGATCGCCGCGTTCCTGTCCAACGAGACGTTCCTGTTCCCACTCGTCACCGGGACGTTCAACCGCGATCTGTCGCTGGTGTCCGAGGCGATGACGTGGACCCAGGAGCTCGGCTCGCTGGTGTGGGCCAGCATCGACACCTCACCGATCGTGGTCGTGCCGATCCTGTTCGCGCTGCTGGTGTTCACCGACGACGATCGGATCGGCAAGCCGCTGCGCTCGTTCTTCATCGCGGTCACGCTCGGCTTCGTGTTCCTGGTCCATGGGTTCGCCGGGACGGAGCCGTTCCATCTGTGGCGATATGCATTCGGGTTCGGGGTCGCGCTGACCGCGGTGTTCGTGCTGGAGACCGGTGCGGAGCACGAGCGCGCCGCCCGGCTGTCTCCGCTCGGCCGCTGGCTGTTGCTCGCCGTGCTCGCGCTGCAACTCCTGATCACGCGCGGCGCCGTGCCGCGGCGGTTCCAGACCGCATTCAAGGACCTGGGCGAGGCCGCGGCGATCGATCGTCACGGCGATCCCACCGCGCGCATCGAGGCCCGCCGCTACGCCGCGATGCAGGCCGCGATCCCGCGCGGCGCGAAGATCGCAGTCATGGTCGACGATCCGGCGTACCTCGACTTCCATCGCAACCCGATCGCGAACCTCGACACACCGGGCTTCGCGAGCCCGGGCACGCAGCTGCCGGCGTTCGGCGGCGCCGAGCCGATCCGCGCGTACCTCGTCGCGAACGGCTACCGCTACCTCGGGTTCGTGCGCTCCGAGCGGTCGCGCTACTTCTTTCGCCGCGACTTCTGGCTGTGGCGGATCTTCCACGACAGCGAGCTGTTCCAGATCATGAGCGCGTACACGCTCGACGCGATCGACAACTTCAGCGAGCTGGCGACCGCGACCACCGTGCTCCACGACATCGATGGGCTGGTCGTGCTCGATCTCGAGACCCCGACGAATGCGGCGTCGCGACACGAGCGCGTGGGCGCGGAGCCGGTGCGCAGGAGCGACTGGTTCCGCACGCTCGCCGAGCGCGAAGGCCTGCGCGATGCGTGGTCGCTGGTGTCGCGTCACGACCTCCGGTTCGAGGACGGCGTGGCGACGCTGCAGTTCGTCGACGGCACGCTGCCGGACCCGCGGTGGTTCGAGGTCGCGCCGGCGCCGGCGACGGTGAAGCCCGCAGGCAAGCTGCGCGGCCAGCCGATCCGCGGACTGACTCCCCGCGCGCACCTCCCGGTCCGCGGCACGGGCACGATGCGGCTGCAGATGCGGATCGCGATCGCGCTCAACACGGTCTACGCGCGGCCGCGGATCGATCTCTCGCTCGACGGCCAGATCCTGGCATCGGTCGTCGCGGACGAGCGGGGCATGTATGTCATCGATCTCGCCGTGCCGCCGCGCGCCTGACCGGCGACTGGCAGGACTCTACCTCGTGTTCTCGACCATCAACGAGCCCGACGAGGCCAATCGCGAGCTGCGGATCGCACGCTTCGAGGCGGTGGAGTGGACCGCGGCGCCGTGACCAGCCGGGTGGTGCTCGTCGCGATCGCCCTCGCGCCGTGGCTGACGCTGCTCCCGATCGAGGGGCCGTTCGCCGTGCTCACCCAGGCGCTCGTGGTCATCGCGGCGTTTCACGGTGCCGGCATCGTCACCGCGCAGGTCTCGGGTCGAACGTTCCACCCGATCCTCGCGATCTGGGTCGGCCTCGCCGCGCTGGTCGGTCTCGGCGGGCTCGCGATCGCGCTCGGTCAGCTCACGCTCGCGACCCAGGTGATCCTGATCTACGGATTTGCCGGCGTGCACACGGCCGTGATCGGTCTCCGGTTCGCGACCTACCGTCGCGCATTCGCGAAGCTGCGGACGACCCGCCGCAGCTGGCTGGTTCCCGGCGCCGTGCTGGTCGCGATCGGCTGCCTGCAGGTCGTCGGCGCCGCCGGCGACGTCGGCGCGCGGCCGTTCGACGACGACGGCCACGTGCTGGCCCAGCTCGCGCGCCTGCGCGACACCGGTACGCTCGGCGACGCGATCGGCTATCCGCGCAGCTCGCAGCTCGGCGGCCAGCTCGCGCTGGACGCGCTGGTCACCGCTGCTGGTGACGTCCATGCGATCAGGCTCACCGAGGCGATCGCGTTCGTGCTCGTGCTCGCGCTGGTGTTTGCGCGCGCCCGGCCGCACGACACCACGACCGGGCTGTGGGCGCTGCTCGTCGTGCTCGGTGCGACCGCGTTCGCCTTCGTGCCGGATGATCCCGCGACCGCCTGGACCGCGGTCGGCCTGGTGCTCGCGCTCCACGCGATGCTCGAGGAGGATCTGCCTCCGCTTCCGCTCGGCATCGTCGCCGGCGCGCTGGTCACCCTGCGCTTCGAGCTCGCCCCGATCGCCGGTGTCGCGATCGTCGCCGCGTGGTGGCCGCAGCGCGGTAATCACGAGATCGATCACCGGCGCGCCCTGCGCCTCGTGCTCGGCATGCTCGCCGTCGTCGTCCCGTTCGCGGTCGCGAGGATCGCCGCGTGGTCCGCGGTGCCACCCGACGTCCACGCCCTCCTGGTGCCCGCGCGTGGCTCGCTCGCGATCAAGCTCGGGATCGCCGCGGCGATCGCGGGCGCGACGACCGGCCTCGTGCTCGTCGTGATCTCCGATCGCGCGCTGCGGTGGCTGGTGATCGCCAGCGGGCTCGCGGTCGCCGGCGTGATGTCCCAGCTGACCGGCGATCGGCCGTATGCGATCCGGTTCCTGTGGCCGATCGGCATCGCGTGCGTGCTGGTGATCGCGGTCGAGCTCGTACGAGGCCGCAAGCTCGCGGTCCCCCAGCTCCTGCTCGCCCTCGGGATCGCGCTCGTCGTGACCGAGGCCCAGGTCGCGACCGGCCGGATGCGCTGGACCCGTCGCGCGCTCGATCTCGTCGCGCATGTCGAGTACACGCGCCACGTCGCCGATGCGCCGATCAGTGGCGGCTATGCGGGCTTGCTTCGCCAGGTTCCCGCCGGCGCGCGCGTCGCGATCTGGATCGCGCGCCCCGAACGTCTCGCGTACGGCGATCACGAGATCATCGATCTGCGCACGCCGCGCACCGCACGCCTGCGCGTCCATCGCTTCGGCGCCCACCCCTCTCGCCTCGCGCAGCTGGTCGCCGCGACCGGCGCGCGCTACCTGCTGCTCGAGGCGGACGATCGCCACCTCGCGCGGATGGCCGATGCCGACTACCGGCGGGCGTGCGCGAAGCGAAGCGCGGCGTGCGATGACGATCTCGAAGCACTCGCGGCGCGTGGCCGCGTGCTCGCGATCGCGCCGGGCCTGCGCCTGGTCGAGCTCGCCGGGAAATAGCGCCGCCTGCGAAAAACAAGCAGGCGAGGTTCGCCCGCCCCTGGTACGGTTTCGAAATGGTGCGCTCGAGCCTCCTCCTCGCGATCGCGGCGGGACTCGGCGGGCTGGTCACGCCTGCCCGCGCGCAGCCGATCACCAGCCCGGCGCAGCTCGACGCCGCGGAATCGAAGCCCAAGCCGAAGCCTGACCGCAAGGCGAAGGCGAAGGCGAAGGCGAACCGCGACACCAGGCAGGCGAAGCGCGCGAAGGCGAAAGCGAAAGCGAAGGCAAAGGCGAAGTCAAAGGCGAAGGCTGTCGCGAAGGCGCGCGCGCGGGCGAAGCAGCGACGCGCGAAGCGGACCGAGGTCGCGGCGGTGCCCGCACCGCCCGCCACGTCGTCGTCCGACCGGGTGACCAACATGCCCCACGGCTGGGCGTGGCCGGCGTCGTCGCAGATGATCGACGCGGGCACGGCCTGCGAGGCCGAGCTCGACCGCCGCAAGATCGGATGGACGCGCGGCGCCGCCGAGGGCCACATCCCCGATCCGATCACCGTGCCCGCGATGATGCTCGGAGGCGTCAAGTACACCAGCACGTACCGCAAGGGGCCGCACCTGCTCGACTGTCACCTCGCGCTGATCCTCGATACGATCGGTCCGCAGCTGCGCGCGCTCGGGGTCCGCGAGGTCAAGTTCGGCAGCATCTACCGGTGGACCAACGTCCGGGTCGGCGGCGAGACCAAGGGCTTCCTGTCGCGACACGCGCTCGGCATCGCGATGGACATCATGTCGTTTGTCGACGATAACGGGCGGCACGCCGTGGTCGAGACCGATTACAAGAAGCAGGACCCGCTGCTGCTCGCGATCGAGCGCGCGGTGACCGACACCGGAAAGTTCCGCACCGTGCTGACGCCGCAGAACGATCCGATCTCGCACCACGATCACTTCCACATCGAAGTCGCGATCGACTACACGACCACGCCCGCCGTGAAGTGACGCGATGCCCGCGCCATGGACCGTGATCGCATCGCACGATGCGGATGAGGGCGTGCTCGAGCTCCACCAGCAGGGCGACGCGTTCCTGATCTGGTTCGACGGCCGCGTGCTGATGAACAGCTTCTCGCGAAGCTCGGAGGAGGCGCTCGCGACGCACGCGCTGACCAGCATCACCACTCCGGCCCCGCGTGTGATGATCGGCGGCCTCGGCATGGGCTACACGCTGCGCGCCGCGCTCGACGTGCTGCCCGCCGACGCGACCGTGCAGGTCGTCGAGCTCAACCCGGTGATCGTCGAGTGGTGCATGGGCCCGCTCGCGGCTGCCACCGGCAACGCAGTCGCCGATCCGCGGGTCACGATCGAGCTCGGCGATGTCGCGGCCGCGATCGCCGAGGCACCGGCCGGCCAGCTCGACGCGATCCTGCTCGATCTCTACGAGGGCCCGAACAGCGCGAACCAGGGCGTCACCGACCCGTTCTACAGCAAGGCCGCGCTCGCGCGAACCCACGCCGCGCTGGCGCCCGGTGGCGTGCTGGGGGTGTGGGCCGAAGAAGCCGACGACGAGTTCGCGCAGCGGATGACCACCGGGTTCGACGTCGCGCAGGCCGCGATCGGCTCGCACCACGTGGTGTATCTCGGGACGCGCCGCTAGGCAGGGAAGCCAACCAGTTGCCGCGCGCCACATGTCACGTGCTCGGACTCTTTCAACTCGTACGTGACATTTGCGGCCCGGTCGTCGACGTGAGCGGATCGCAGAGCGAGCGCCCGCGGCGTGGGGTGGGTTTCCGAAGCGAATAGTTGTCACGGCCCCGGTGTGCGAGGGCGCGGCGGTAGCGTAGACGGCACCGACGTGGAGTCTCGCTCGGGCGGCTTGCGTTGAGCGAGGGGGCCCACCCCACGCCGCCAGCGAGCGTGCTCGCGTTCTGCGAGGCGTTGATGGCGCAGCGAGCGCGACCATCGCATGCTCGGGGAAGCTGCCCGCAATCGTGGACGCGCACGTGACCACCTGACGCGCGTGATCCTCGCCGCTAGCTGTAGATGGCGACGAGCACGATGCCGATCACGGCGAGGCCGTTGCCGAGGAACAGCGGGTCCCGCAGCATCGCCTCGGTCGGGCTCTCGTCGCGCGGGTGCCACAGCGCGAGCGACAGGAATCGCACGATCCCGATCGCGACGCACGGCGCGCTCCACACCAGCTTCTCGGTCCCGAACATTCCGACCGTGTGCGGGCTCAGCGTGTACGCGGTGTACGCGGCGACCGTCAGCACGGCGAGGATGTACATCGCGATCTTGAGCTGCGGCAGTCGATAGCCCGCGAGCGCGGCGCGCGTCGCCGTGGACTTGCCGTTGCGCTCGGCCCACGCGAGCTCGTGCGCGCGCTTGCCGAACCCGAGGAACGTCGCGATCAGCACCGTGCACGCGAGTAGCCAGCCTGACACCGGCACCGCGATCGCGGCGGCGCCGGCGAGCACGCGGAGCAGAAAGCCGCCCGCGATCAGCCCGACGTCGACGTACGCGACCTGCTTCAGCTTGATCGAGTACGCGACGTTCTGGACCAGGTAGATCGCACAACATAGCGCGAGCCAGCCGCTCAGCATCGCGCCCGCGGTGATCGCGCCGGCCGCGAGCACGACCGCCCAGATCAGCGCAGTGCGAGGGGACAGCATGCCCGCCGCGATGGGCCGGTGCCGCTTGGTCGGGTGCTCGCGATCCGCATCGACATCGCGAACGTCGTTGAACGCGTACACCGCACCCGACAGCGCACAGAATGCGAGCAGCGCGATCGCGGTCCGCACCACGTAGGGGCAGTCGGTCAGGTGCTGCGAGAACACCAGCGCCGCCAGCACGAACAGGTTCTTCACCCACTGGTGAGGACGGAGTGTCTTCAGGAGCCCGATTGCCGCCTGCATTCGAACAGGCTTGATAACACGAGGGTCCGCGCGCCGGCACGTATTGCCTGCGATTGCAGGCACGTGTGATGCCCGTTACGGGAGCTCCTCGACCAGTAAATTCCGGAACATCACTTCGGAGCCCTCCTGCTGCAGCACGAGGCGCCCGCCCGTCAGCGGGACGTCCATCGCCGGGTCGTCGGGAAAGTCCGGATGCGGCTGCATGCGGCCGGTGGAGCGGAACGTCGTGGTGCCGTTGACGATGAACTCTGCATCCTGGCCGCGGGCGATCACCTCGACGGTGTTCCACTCGGTCGACGAATCCACCACCGGACCGCGCGCGACGCGTGCGTAGTTGTGGAGCGCGTTGCGCGGCGCGACGTACGGCGTGCCGCCCTCGAGATAGGTCGGCGTTGGATTCGCCGGATCGATCGTGGTCTCGAGCGTCGCGTAGTCGAACAGGTACATGCTGCCCGAGTCGTTCACCATCACCTGGCACTCGACCGAGCGCGGCCACAGCTGGTCGGGCCCGACGGCCGCAAAGAACAAGCCGGCATCGCGGCCGAAGTTCACGTACAGCCGCTCGCCCCACTTGTACTCGAAGCTAAGGTGAAAGTTCGTGTAGTCCCGCGTTGTCGCGAGATAGCCAAACTCGTAGGCCGCGGGCGCGATGTCTTGCGACAGGAAGTGAATGTTGCCATCGGTGATGGCGAACATCCCGTCAGGATCGACATCGCGCCCGTAGGTCGGCCGCCACGTGTACCAGCCCGTGAGGTCCTCGCCGTTGAACAGCGGTGTCGGTCCCGGATCACCACATGCGATCAGCAAGCCGAGGATCAGGTAGCGCACGCGAGCAGATGTTAGCCCGAAGCTCGACGATCCTCGCGGTATAGTGACCCATGCGCCGGTTCGCGGTCTGGATCGCCCTCGGCGCAGCCTGCGGCGACAACCGCACGGTCCCGATCGACGTCCAGGTTCCCGACGCGAGCGCGACCTGCACCGTGACGCCGGGCACCAACGTCAACGTGCGCCGGATCGCCTACGGCTGCGGGCTGCCCGATGCACCGGCTCCACCGCGTTGCCTCGAGGGCGTGGTGACTCTCGTGACCTCGCCGCCGGACGATCCGCGGCTGTTCGCGCTCGAGCTCAACGGTCGGATCCGGATCCTGACCGACCACGTGCTTTCGCCAGAGCCGTTCGTCGATCTGTCGGAGGAGGCCGGCGGGCCCGTGACGTCGCAGGGCGTCGACGAGCGCGGCCTGCTCGGGCTCGCGTTCCATCCCGACTACGCCATCAACCGCACGTTCTACGTGTTCTACACCGCGATCAATCCCGACGCGGCCGACGTCGCGCATCCCTACGTCGACGTGCTCGCGCGCTACACCACGCGCGCCGACGATCCCGCGAAGGCAGATCCGGCGAGCGGCGTCGTCGTACTCTCGATCCCGGATCCGTTCGCGAATCACAACGGCGGCATGATCGAGTTCGGCGCCGACGGCTTCCTCTACCTCGGGACCGGAGATGGCGGCGGCAACCAGATCGGGATGCACGGCCAGGCCAATGCCCAGGATCCGCGCTCGCTGCTCGGCAAGATGATCCGGCTCGACGTCGACGATCGACGCACCGGTGAGTACGGCATCCCGGCCGGCAACCCGTTCGCCGATGGCGTCGCCGGTGCCCCGGAGATCTTCGCGCTCGGGCTGCGCAACCCGTGGCGGTGGTCGTTCGATCGCGGAACCGGCGACATGTGGATCGGCGATGTCGGCCAGGCGCGGATCGAGGAGGTCAACGTGCTGTTCGCCGGCGACCAGGCCGGCAAGAACCTGGGCTGGGCGATGTACGAGGGCACCGAGTGCTTCACCGGCCCGTGCCTGCCGACCACCATGACGTTCCCGCTCGACTCGCGCGATCACGACGCCGGCTGGTGGTCCGTGATCGGTGGCCAGGTCTATCGCGGCTCCTGCTATCCAGACCTCGTCGGCTGGTACTTCTACTCGGATACTGGCAAGCAACGGATCCAGCGCGCACGGCTGCGCGCTGATCGCACGCTCGAGATCGTCGAGCTGCCGATCGATCACATCTCTCCGAGTGCGAGTCTGCATGCCGACTCGCGAGGCGAGCTGTACGAGACCGATATCCTCGGGAGCATCTGGTTGCTCGTGGTCGAGCCGTAGCGCGCGCCCCACTGCCCCGATACGATGCGCGCGCCGAGATGGCCGTCGCACGCCGCATCCCGATCGATCTCCTGGTCCTGCTCGGGATCACGATCGTCGTGTTCGTCACACACCGCTCCGTGATCGCGCGCGGCATGTGCTTCAACGATCCGAGCTGGTACTTCCACTTTGGCGCTCGCGCCCTCGTTGGCGACGTGCCGTATCGCGACTACATCTTTCAGGTCGGGCCCCTCCCCGTCTACGTCGACGCCGCGTTCCAGGCGGTGTTCGGATCCAAGTACCTCGCCAGCATGTACGCGGCGCTGCTGATCAAGATCATCCGGATCTTCGTCGTGTGGTCGATCGCGCGCCGGCTCACCAGTCGCCCCGCCGCCGGGCTGCTGCTCGTGTTCTGCGCATTCGACCCGCTGTTCGCCTTCGCGCATCACTGGAGCACCCACTACGCGCAGCTGTTCTTCACGCTCGCGGGCCTGTGGTTGTTACTCGCGTCGCGCAGCGAAGGTCGGCGCGAGCTCGGCTACCTCGCGCTCGCAGGTGCGAGTGCGGCGCTCGTCGTGTCCGCCCGCCAGAGCTCGGCGGTGCTGATCGGGGTCACCTTGCTCGCCACCACCGGCGTGCTCGCGTGGCGCGGCGAGTACTTCACCCGCCGGCGATTCCTCGCGCTGTGGGCGGGCTACGCCAGTGCCCTCGTCGTGGTGTTCGGGATGCTCGCGATCGCCGGGGCACTGGGCCCGGCGATCCAGCAGATGTTCCTCGACGCACCTGCGAAGAAGGGCGTCAGTGGCGCCGAGGCGATCCTCGACGCGATCTCCGGCGGCGCGCTGGTCGCGGGGCCGGGCTGGACCTGGTGGGGCGGCTTCCTGGTCTATCTCGCGCTGCCGTGCGTGATCGTCGGCGCGATCGTCTATCTGACCTCGCGCGAGCAGCTGGTCGCACCGTCCACGATCGGCATGGCGATCATCCCGGTCGCGCTGGTGCTCGGCCTCTACCTGCGTCACGGCTCGATCAACGCCCTGAGCGACGTGCCACGCTTGTTCCTGTGCGTCGTGGTCGCGTTCGCGATGATCTCACCGGCACGGCTGCGGACGTGGTTCGGCCTCGAGCCGGTGGTCGCGGTCGGCCTCGGGCTGTTGCCGGTGGCGTCGGACTGGGCGCTCGAGATGTCATATCCCGGTCGCGGCTGGGGCGATGCGCCGGCACTCGTCGTCGGCGCAATCCTGATCTCGCTGGCGTCGACGCGCCTGCCGGCCCGAGGCAAGACGCTGCTCGGTGGCGCCCTCGCGCTCGCGGGGGTGCTCCACATCGCGGTCGCGCTGCATGATGACGTCAACCCGTTCGCGAAGGACGTCGGCGCGGACGGCAAGCTGGCCGAGACCACGTTCAAGTCGCGCAACCCCCACCTGCTCGGAACGCGGATCTCCGAGGGCCGCAAGCGCACGCTCGAATGGCTGCAGGCGCAGGTCCCGCCGGGCAGCACGTGCTTCGTGTATGCGAACCTGCCCGTGCTCTACACGCTGCTCGAGTGCGAGAACCCGACGCGGATCGACTCCACCGCGGCCGACTTCATCACCGGCGAGGATGCCGCCCGCGCGATCGCGACGCTACGCGCGAACCCTCCCCAGTTCCTGATCGCGCACGAGAACTCGTGGATGAGCCCGTCGCTCGAGATCGACGTCCCTGGCTACGCGGGCCTGAACCCGGAGGCGAGCCGCGTGATGCACCAGGGCCTGCGCGCGCTGCTCGATCAATACGAATCGATCGGACTGGTCCGCGAGGCGATCGGGCCCGTGCTCGCGAAGCAGGTCGCCCAGCAATGGGACACGATCGACGTCACCCGCGTGTATCGCCGCCGCTAGTGTTCGACCCGTGACCGTCAGCGTTGCGGCAGCTCGTCGACCAGCACGTCGAGCTCGGCGTACTCGGCAAATCCCGCGGCCGCGCCGGCATCGATCAGCGGCTGCAGCTCGTCCGCGTATTCCGGCAGCTTGACGAACGTGTGCTCGGCCGGGACCTGCACGGACTGGTACGCCTCGACGTCGCTCGCGCGGTTGCCGATGCCGACCGCGAGGTCGAACCCGGCGAGTGCCTCGAGCGTCTTGCGCTTGTACTCGACCGTCGCCGAGCCAGGCAGGACGAAGCCCGGGGCAAACCGCACCGGCCCACGGGGCATCCCCTTGGCCGCGAACCACTGGCGCGACACCTCGGTCCACGCGCGCGGTCGAGCGCTCAGGTACAGCGGCTGGTAGCCACGCGCCGCGATCTCGTGAAACACCGCGGGCGCACCGTCGTGCATCGGGATGTCGGCGCCAAAAATGATGGTCGAGCCAAACGCGAGCTCCGACTTCGACAGCGTGCCATCGACATCCGAGACCGCGAGTGCGGTCCCCTCGGGCGCGACCAGGCCGAGGAAGCGTGCGCCGGTTCGGTCGCCCGCGCCCGAGACGTAGAGATAGCGAAGGCCGATCGGGGGCCGCTTCGTGTCGGTCAAGCGCAGCGCGAACCGACCGTCGTCATCCGTCCGCGTGCGACCCAGGTGTCGCCACTCGCCCGCGCGACACGCGTAGAGATCGACGTACTCGTCCTCGATCGCCTTGTCGAGCGTGCCGTACGACGCGTCGCCGCGCAGCTCCTGGGTGGCGGTCGCCGTCGCGACCAGATCGATGCCGCGGTGGCGTGGATCTGCGATCGCCGCGGTGATCTTGCTCGTGAAATGCCTGAACCCTTGCGGCCCGCCTGCGTCCGGCGCACCTGCGCATTGCACGTCGGGAAGCCCGCTCGCGCTATCGGCCTTGGTCGGATCGTCAGTGGCGACCTCGTCGGGGTCGATGCCGACCTCGGCGGGCGTGGAGGTACATCCCGCAAGCAAGAACATCAGCTGATACATCCGCATTCCCGGAGCTTCGTGCAGACTGCACACCAAAGTCATCACCGTAGGAGCACATCCTGACGCGAATCCGGATGGCCAGGCCAGTCGCCATGGCGACCGGATCTGTAACGCGTCACGGCACGGACCCGATCCACACCTTCCCGACCTCGACCCCGCGGCGCACGTAGTCGGTGCCGCGACAGCGCAGCGCGAACGGCGACCGGCTGTCTCGCGGTCGTAGCGAGATCTCGAGCGGTGATTGCGCGAGCAGCGCGGGATCCGGGATCGCGAGCCCGCGCGCAGCGAGCTGATTCGTATGTTGGTCGAAGTGCAGCGTTCCGATCGCCACCCCGGCGAGCGAGACGTCGACGTCCTGCGCCACCCGGTGCTTGCACAGGTACGCCGCAGCCTCGATCCACAGCGCCGGTCGCGCGGGCGGCGTGCCCGTCAGGCGAACCACGAGTTGCGAGACCTCGCCATCGGTCCACCGGCTGTGATGGTCCGTCGTGTACGACCAGCCCGGCCCGAGGTGGCGCCCGGTGGGCTCGGCCGCGTCGAGCTTGTCGCCGAACCCGAGCGCGACCGGCGGCGCGGCGGGTCTCCAGCGGAGGGATTCGATCAGCGCGCGGTCGGGGTGGCAGACGGTGCCGAACTCGAATCCCGCGCACGGCAGTCCACCGGCCGCGAGCTCGCTGGCGACGCCGGCCATCGGCGACAGGAACACGTATGTCGTGCCGGCGCGCGGCTCGAGCGCGCGGAGTCGGGCGAAGTCGGCGTAGCAGTCGCGCGCCGATCGCGAGCTCGACACGCCGTTGATCTGCAGCGCGCGGTACGACGCGAGGTACTGGATGCGGGTCCCGATCTCGTAGCTCTCGTCGCTGTTGCACGAGTGCGCCGGGTAGATCTCGATCGCGGTGCTGCCGGCGAACAGCGTGCGCCAGCCGGCGACGTCGAGCTGCACGAGGTGCGGCGCGCCGGTGTACTTGCTCCACGCACGCCAGTCGGGCGTCACGTCGACGAGCTGCACGATCGCGAGGGCCGGCAAGATCAGCCGCTTCCACCCGGAAGAGAACGCCGTGAACCCGCGCGCGAGCAGGAACACGACGACGACGTACATCGGCAGCCAGGAGAACCGTCCCGGCGCGCGGAACTGATCCGGGATCCAGTGCAGCGCGTGCGGGATCGGATACGCGAGCACGCGGACCGATCCGAGATGGATGTGATTCGACAGCGTGAGCACCGCGGTGCCGCCGAGCACGACCGCAAGTGCGGCGTGCCGGCGCACGGTCGCAGCCACCTCGCGCACGCGCCAGCCGAACACGGCCACCAGCACGATCAGGCCGAGCCCGAGATAACACATGCCCTCGTACTGCGTGCCGGTCGGATCGACCCACAGCGCCTCGCCGAACCAGCCACTGCGTCGCGGCATCACCGGGCCGAGCAGATTCGCGCTCGCCTCGTTGAACCCGGCGAGCGAGGCCGTCGCCTCGGCCGCGAAGTAGCCGGCGAACCCGAGCGCGGCGAGGACGACCGCACAACCCGCCGCGAACCACGCGGCGGCCGACCTCCACGCACGACCACGGAGGAGCGACGCGACGAACACGCCGAGCGACATCACCGTGAGGTACGGGTTCAGCAGCGCGGCGACCGCGAGCTGGGCCAGCTGCGAGACGCGTGCTCGCGCCGGTGCCGTGGGCGGAATCTTCAGGTAGAGCGCGAGCGCCCACAGCACCAGGAAGTGCGCGTACAGCGAGGCGGGCAGGACCCGGAACGTCCACGCCGGGATCGCGAGGAAGAACAGCGACGTCACGATCGTCGCCGCCCAGGTCCGGTGACCGAGCGCGCGCAGGACGGCGACGCCGAACGCCGCCTGCAACATGCTGGCGAGCGCGTACCACAGCCCGAGGAAGCTGTGCGACGAGGGGCCGCGCCACGGCGGGATCACGGTGGCCACCACCTTGTGGACGAACGCCCACAGCGGCACGCTGTCGTTGAACGCGATGCTCTGCGTGTGCGGCACGTTGATCGTCGTGCTCTCGAACACCGGCCAGTGCCAAGGCTCCGCGAGGAAGTAGCGGTAGCCCATCAGGTACGTGCGGTGATCGAAGGTCGGCATGTCCCAGTACGCGCTCGTGCCGAGCACGAACCCGGGCCCGTAGACGATCAGCAGCATCGCGAGCCCGATCACGGCTGCGGCTGCGTACGCCGCACGCGACGACGCCGGCGCCGACCACACGCGATCGAGCTGCGCGGAGGCGCGGTGGAACTTGCGCTCGCCCGCCATCACCGCTGCCGGAACACGAACAGGCCCTTCTTGTTGGCCACCACGATGTCGAGCGCGCCGTCGCCGTCGACGTCGTCGACCGTCATCGTCCGCCCGACGCCCGAGTCGCCGTCGATGTCATGGCGTTCGAACACCGGACCCGGCGAGATCGCGTAGTAGACGAGCTCCGGCGGATCGTCGACGCCGGGGTCTCCGGTGCGGTGCGCGTACCAGGTCTTGCCGGTGACAAGCTCCGGCTGACCGTCGCCGTCGAGGTCCGCGAGCGCGGACGCGTGGAGCTGCGAGATCGTGTCATCGATCAACTGCTCGACGAACGTGCCCGCCGCCTGCTGCTGCCACCACACCAGGCCGTACGAGTGCGGGTGGCCGCACAGGATGTCAGCGCGGCCGTCGGCGTCGAGGTCGCGCGCGTGCATCTGGCTGCACGGATCGGGACCGAACGCGTGCTCGTGAAACGTCCAGGCGTCGAGCGTGACCTGCTCGAACCAGCCGGCGCTGGTCATCACGTCGACCAGGCCGTCGCCATTGACGTCACCTGCGCCGAGGCCGTGGAAGAAGTGATACGCGCCGCCAAACCCGGGACCGCTGATCGGGTGCTTGTCCCACGGCGCCCGCGGATCGGCGCCGGGCGCGAACCACGCGAGCAGGCCATTCGGCTCGTCCCCCATCACCATGACGTGGCCGGCCCCGAGGTCGGTATAGATCGGCGTCTCCATGCCGGCCGACAGCGGCGGTGCGACCACGAACCGGTCCCAGTGCCCGGTGGCGCCCTCGGGGTTCCGGTACCAGTACATCTCGTCGGTCGGAAACGGCGCCACCACGAGGTCGATCCAGCCGTCGCCGTCGACGTCGTCGCCCCAGGCCCCGACGCTGCGGCTGTAGACCGCGACGTCGTAGGTCTCGGGCGCGCGGATCTCGGTCGGGGTGAAGTCCGGCCCGCGGTACCAGGCCTGGTCGGTGACCAGGTCGGCGTGACCGTCCCGGTCGACGTCGAACACCGCGACCCCCTCGGCCCGGAACGCGGGGTCGAGCGCCCGCTTGTCGAACGCGGGTGGGCCGGGCGCCGTGCCATCCCCGCAGGCAGCGAGCAATAGCGCCAGTGCCAGAGCCACGCCGGACATGAGCCCGAGCCTACCCCCGATCACGACGAGTGACATCGTCGTCGTCGTGATACCGCTCGCTCCGAACGATGACGACGCGGACCCACAAGGACGTGGACAGGAAGCTCGACGGCGAGCGGCAGAGGGAGTTCACCGGCGCGATCCTCCAGGATCTGCGTGCGCTGGTGCGGATGATCGCGGAGGACCGGTTCGAGAAGGGCGTGCGACGGATCGGGGCCGAGCAGGAGATGTTCCTGATCGACGACGCCTGGAAGCCGACGCGCGGCGTGCTGAAGCTGCTGGACGCTCTGCACGACACCCACTACACGACCGAGCTCGGCCAGTTCCAGATCGAGGCCAACTGCGACGCACAGCTGTTCAGCGGCGACGGCATCTCGCGGATGCACGCGCAGCTCGACGACCTGGTCAACCGCGCGCGCGCCTCGGCACGCGAGCTCGGCATGGATGTCGTCCTGATGGGCATCCTGCCGACGATGGGCAAGCAGGACCTCGGACTCGACGGCATGGTCCCGAGCGCGCGCTACATGCAGCTCAACAACATCATCAGCGGGATGCGCGGCGGGCGGTTCCAGTTCTCGATCAAGGGGCTGGACGAGCTGATCATCGATCACGACTCCGTGATGCTCGAGGCGTGCAACTCGAGCTTCCAGGTCCACCTCCAGGTCACGCCCGACGAGTTCGCGCGGTTCTACAACGTCGCGCAGCTGCTCGCCGGGCCAATCATGGCGGTGTCCGCCAACTCGCCGATCGTGTTCGGTCGCCGGCTGTGGGCCGAGACCCGGATCGCGCTGTTCCGGCAGGCGGTCGACAACCGTAGCCGCACGAGCCACATCCGCGAGACCGAGGCGCGGGTCAGCTTCGGCACGCGCTGGGTCAAGCAATCGATCGTCGAGATCTTCCAGGAGGACATCGCCCGGTTCCGCGCGCTGGTCGGCACCGACCTCGACGAGGATCCGATGGTCCTGCTCGACCGCGGCGAGGTCCCGCAGCTCAAGGCGCTCCGCCTGCACAACGGCACGATCTACCGGTGGAACCGGCCGTGCTTCGGGATCACGGACGGCAAGCCGCACCTGCGGATCGAGAACCGCGTGCTGCCCGCGGGACCGAGCACGATCGACGAGATGGCGAACGCCGCGTTCTGGTGTGGCCTGATGGTCGAGTTCGGCGCGCGCGAGGAAGACATCACGCGGCGGATCGATTTCGACCAGGCCGCCGCGAACTTCTACACCGCGGCGCGCGAGGGCGTCGGCTCGCACTTCACGTGGCTAGATCACCAGGACATCTCGGCGCGCGAGCTGGTGCTCGACCGCCTGTTGCCGATGGCCGAGGCAGGCCTGCGCCGCCAGCAGGTGCTCGACGAGGACATCAAGAAGTACCTCGGCGTCGTCGACGAGCGCGTTCGCACGGCGCGGACCGGCGCGCGCTGGCAGCTGTCGTCGTGGAACTCGCTCCGCGATCGCTCCACCCAGGCCGAGCGGGCGACCGCGCTGGTCGCGGCGACCGTGCAGCGCCAGCAGACCGGCCGTCCGGTCGCCGAGTGGGAGCGCGCCCGGCTCGACGAGGCGCACGCGAGCCGCGGCAACTACGCGAAGGTCGAAAGCTACATGACGACCGACCTGTTCACGGTGCAGGCGGACGACGCGATCGAGATGGTCGCCAACCTGATGATCTGGGAGCGCATCCGCCACGTCCCGGTCGAGGACAACGACCACCGCCTGGTCGGCCTGGTCACCCAGCGCGCGGTGCTCCGCTACGTGATGGGCGGCGGCTCGCCGCGCCGGGGCGCGATCGCCGACATCATGAAGAAGGATCTGGTGACCGTGACGCCCGAGACGCCGACGATCGAGGCGCTGAGGACGATGCGTCGGCTCCGGATCGGCTGCATGCCGGTGGTCCAGGACGAGCGACTGATCGGGATCGTGACCGAGGAGGATTTCATGGAGATCGCCTCGAAGTTGCTCGAGCACCAGCTCGGGACCAGCGCCGGATCCTGATCCGCGTGGCACAGTCGCGGCCATGTCCCGCCGAACTCCGCCAGTCCTCGGCCCCGTGGTCGCGATCCTCGCGAACGCGTCGCTCGTGCTCGCCGCACCGACGCCGCCTCTGACGCCCGACATCCCCGCGACGTTCGTCAGCCCCGACCGCGAGGTCGATCACGTGCGGCGCGAGTTCATGATCCCGATGCGCGATGGCGTCAAGCTCCACACCGTCGTATTGGTGCCGAAGGGCGCGAAGGGCGCGCCGATGATGCTGACGCGAACGCCGTACAATGCCGACAAGCGGTCGACGCGCGGGGCCAGCCGCCTGCTCACCGGCACGGTGTCTTCCGGCGACGAGCTGACCGCCGGCAACGGCTACATTCACGTCTACCAGGACGTCCGCGGCAAGTACCGCTCCGAGGGTGACTACGTGATGACGCGACCGCTGCGCGGTCCGCTCAACGACAGCAAGGTCGATCACTCGACCGACGCCTACGACACGATCGATTGGCTGGTGAAGCACGTGCCGGAGAGCAACGGCAAGGTCGGGATGATCGGCTCGTCCTACGAGGGCTTCACCGTGCTGATGGCGCTCATCCATCCGCATCCGGCGCTCAAGGTCGCGATCCCGATGAACCCGATGGTCGATGGCTGGAAGGGCGACGATTGGTTTCACTACGGTGCCTTCCGCCAGATCAACTTCGACTTCTTCGTCGGTCAGAACAGCGCGCGCGCCGACGGCAAGTCGGTCCGCCGCGCCGGCTACGACGACTACGAGAACTTTCGCCGCGCGGGCTCCGCCGGCGACTACGCGAAGCTGCACGGCATCGACCAGCTCCCCTTCTTCACCAAGGTGACCGAGCACGCGGCGTACGACGCGTTCTGGCAGCACCAGGCCGTGGACCGCCTGCTCGCGAAGGAGCCGCTGACCGTGCCGACCATGGTGGTCGCCAGCATCTGGGATCAGGAAGACAGCTACGGCGCGATCGCCGCGTACCAGGCGCTCGAGCCCAAGGACACGCGAGGCGACAAGTGCTTCCTCGTACTCGGTCCGTGGGCGCACTCCGGCATGAAGCGCAGCGGGCGCTCGCTCGGGCCGGTCGAGCTCGAAGGCGACACCGCGCTCCAGTTCCGGCGCGACACGCTGCACCCGTTCCTCGACGCGCACCTGCGAGGCGCGTCGGCGAGCACGCCTGCCGTGCTCGCCTACGAGACCGGAACCCAGCGCTGGCGCCGGTTGCCGGCCTGGCCGCCCGCCGGCACGTCTCGCAAGCTCTACCTCCAGCCGGGCGGTGGCGCGGGCTTGGTCGCGCCGACCAAGGGCGACGAGCACACCGCGTACGTCTCGGATCCTGGCAAGCCCATCCCGTACCAGCCACGGCCGGTCCGGTTCGATGACTCCGCCGCGTGGCGCACCTGGCTGCTCGCCGATCAGCGCGCGGTCGCCGATCGCCCCGACGTGGTGTCGTTCGTCACCGAGCCGCTGACAACGTCCCTCAAGGTCGCCGGCGCACCGACCGTCCAGCTGTTCGCGTCGACCACGGGCAGCGATGCCGACTGGGTCGTCAAGCTGATCGACGTCTACCCCGAGGAGTATCCCGCCCGGCCCGAGCTCGGCGGTTACCAGCTACCGGTCGCGATGGACATCTTCCGCGGTCGCTACCGGCAGAGCCTCGAGCGTCCGACCGCGATCCCCGCAAACCAGGTCCAGCGCTACCAGTTCGCGCTGCCGACCGCGAACCACGTGTTCCTGCCCGGCCACCGGATCATGGTGCAGATCCAGTCGAGCTGGTTTCCGCTCTACGACCGCAACCCGCAGACGTTCGTCGAGAACATCTTCTTCGCCAAACCGGGCGACTACAAGCCGGCCACGCACCGCGTGTTCCACCGCGGCGCCAGCGCGAGCTTCGTCGAGCTCCCGACGGCTCGCTGAGCGCGCACCGACAGCTGGAGCGACGCCGGTGCCCCGCGGTGATTGGTCCGGGGCGACCTGGCCCGTGGATTGTCTCTCCACGAGGGGAGACCGCGTGACCGCGCTGTGGACGCCGTGACCAGCGCGCCAGCGTCTCGACGTTGATGGACGATCGCGCGCAGCTCACCGCGCCCACAACGCCTGACGCCAACGCGA